>SMXC01000047.1 GCA_004356825.1 Caldithrix sp. | reverse complement strand
AGACGGCATTTTAAATGCCAGTAATATGCCAGTAAAACCAAATATTCTTGAGATCGACGATGTAAGAACGTCTGTAAGTTAATTAAAAACAAACTCGCCCCTATAGCTCAGTATGGATAGAGCAGTGGTTTCCTAAACCATGTGCCGCAGGTTCAAGTCCTGCTAGGGGCACCAATTTTGAAGAAACAAGACGGATGGGTAGGTTAGAAGAATTGCTCAGACAGGTGGTGTTGCTCAACAAAATGTGTTAGCGGCCAAACTCCGCTTTTGGGGTCGAAATGTGCTAAGCCAAGGGATTGTTTTTTATGAGATGCGTCATCAATAGGGTCAAACAGAGGTGAACATGCAATTCGATTTGCTGTCAAAGATGCTGAAAAAAAATTCCCAAAAATGATAACAATATGCCCAAAAGTAATAGAAAAAGTTTAACTTGGAAAGACTGACTCTATTGTTGTCTGCAATAAATTGATTTTTTTCGCAATTTTTTAAAAAGCCTTGACAATCATTTGTTAATTTATTATAATTAAGTCTGTAATTAAAAGGTTTCAATGGCATTATGTATATTAAACTTGCCAATTAATTTATTTTTGATACCTGCTGCGTTTAAAACTTGAAATAGGGGGGAACTTCAGTTATTTCTCAAGGTTTTTACACTCCTGCCTGATTTACTGTGTTTGTTCCCGAAATTAATTTCTTACTGAGTTTTTTTTCTAAATGGGGATGGAATCCTTTGTCTAATTCGGAAAAGAAGACTAAATGACAGATAGTGGAAAAGTTTTAAGGGTTGATAATGATTCTACCTCAGTTCAGTTTCTGACCCAATCCGAAAAAAAATACCAGCGGCTTCGTAAATCTAATTAGGCCCAGGATAAAAATATTAATCCTGATATTTTTGACGGTATGGCTGCCCGTAGTGGAATTATGCAGGAAATAATGGGTAGAGTTTTGAAAATTGCTAATTCCAAGGCAAATGTACTGATTTATGGAGACAGTGGAACCGGGAAGGAATTGCTCGCTCGTAGTATCCACAACCGCAGCCGTCTAAGTTCCGAGGTTTTTATTCCGTTGATTGCGTGGCGCTGCCTGATAATTTGTTGGAAAGCGAGTTGTTTGGCTACGAGAAAGGTGCATCACCGGGGCTGAATGCATGCGAAGGGGGATTGTTGGAGTATGCAGATGGAGGAACCCTTTTTTTAGATGAGATTTGCGAAGTGGCGCCGAATTTACAAGCCATGCATCTAAGGGTATTGCAGGAGCGCGAATTTCGCAGAGTTGGCGGTAAAACCCTGATTAGGGTTGATCTGCGAATTATTTCGGCAACAAACAAGTATCCTCTCGATGCAGTTAAGAGCGGTTATCTCCGTCAAGATCTTTATTATCGTCTGGAATGTCATTCCTTTGGAATTGCCACCGTTGGAAATCCGAAAAGAAGATATTCCTCAGTTGGCAGACCACTTTTTACAGCATTTTTGAAAATCAGCCAGGACAAGGAAAAAGGGAATCCAGGAATCAGTGCCCAATGCCCTGGTAGATTATTCATGGCCTGGAAATGTGCGTGAACTAAGAAATCTGATTGAATGTATTGTATCCTTAACAGATAACGGGCAAATCACTCTTTCGGATTTACCCGAATATATATCGGGGGCCCAAAAACCAAGAAGTAGTCAGTATTCCAAGTTAAACGGCCTTCCTTTTATGGAGGCCAAAAAGGAGGTTTTGCAGGATTTTGAGAAAGAATATTGCTACAATTTATTAAAAAAGTGTCAAGGAAATATTTCAAAGGCGGCCCAGTTAGCCGCAGTGAGTAGAAGAACACTGTACCGCATAATTTGCACCCATAGTTTACATAGATCCTTTTAAGGGGGGCGCTGTTGAATGCATAATGTAAATCTCGGGTTACAGTTGTATACTTCGTGTCCCGTAATTTTGTGTTCCGGCTGCTTGGTGCACTTGAGGTTCCATTTTGAATGCGGGGAAGTGTATAATCAGGGTTACAATCTTTTTTATCTATTTTTTTTAACGCCGGAATTTCATGGAATAGTTGAAATTATTTTGACCCGCTAAGAATTGATATTATTGGGTTTATTGCAAATCCTTATTGAGGAAGCTGCTCTTTTTTTGCCCCTCGTAAATTTGGCAACAGTTTTTGCGATTCCGCTCACTTTGTATTCTGTAACGCTTCTCGTTAATTTTAGAAATTGTTTATTCAAATTAAATTTACGCAGTATTAATTAACCAACTGTATATTTAAAGTGTTCTCAATACTCTGCTTGATTGTGATATAAATTACACAGTTTTGGCCGCTAGGGTCATTAGAAGAGGTGCTATGTTAATTTTTACACCATTACAAACCACGACTACAGAGTTTAGATTTAATAAACCGATTGATGAAGAGGTAACGAAAGCACTGTTTGAAAGTTTGGCAAAAACAGGAGAGAGGATTCATTAAGTAACCTCAGTTCGATATAAGAAATCAAAGACCAAAAACTTACATATACCGTCATTCCGGCAATCTTTAAGCCGGATATAGTTGTTAAATAACGAAAAGATTCCTGCCTGCGCCGGACTGACATTGGACGGGTCGTTTTTAGTCTTTGCTCCTCATTTTATTCCTTAGGTCGAACTGACGTTAGTAGCTTGATGTGTAAAAAATGAGTGACGATTCAAAAAAAACTATGGCTTTTAAGACAAACCTTTTGCTGAAGCACATTATTTCTACATTTAATGCGCAATTGGGGATTATCTGGCTGGCTCGAACTGACTCATTGTATACTAGCACGCAAGAGGGTGGACATAAATTCGTGGATACAAGTTCTATGGTAAGTTTCCTGGCAGGTTATTACTATAGTTTTTTTAAGCATCGTAATAAGCTTTCTCCAATTGTTATAGAAGACTTGGAAGCAACACCAAGAATACCTGAGAATCTCCTTAAATTGGCTGAAATAGAAAACATAACCTCTTTATTAATCTCCCCTATTCTGTTGAAAAAACAGATTAAAGGTACCCTTATTTTGGGCGTTGGGGATAATAGAAATTTTTCTGATATTAATTTTGATTTGTTGCGCCTCCTGACCGATTCGGCTTTGCGTTTGAATGAAAGTATTAATTCGATCTCAAACCAACGTGAAAAGGAAGAGCGGGATAACTTCTTGGGCTCGATTATAGGCAAAAGTGCCGCGATGCAAGAAATTTATAAAACCGTTCTTAAGGTTGCGCCATCTAATTCAAACGTTTTCATTTATGGTGAAAGTGGGACGGGGAAAGAATTGCTTGCCCGAACTATTCACGCTTACAGTCAACGCAAGATTCAAGCATTTATTCCTGTCAACTGTAGTGCTTTGCCGGAAATCCTGCTTGAGAGTGAGTTGTTCGGTTATGAAAAAGGAGCGTTTACCGGAGCGACTAGCGTCAAGAGAGGGTTGATGGAATACTCCCACAAAGGGACCTTTTTTCTTGATGAAATTACAGAGATAAATACCGAATTACAGGAAAAGTTACTCCGCGTTTTGCAAGAACGACAGTTCCGAAGAGTTGGTGGACAGAAACTAATTGACCTTGATATTAGAATCATTTCATCAACAAATGTTGATCCAAAAGAAGCGATGGTCAAGGGAAAATTGCGGGAGGATTTTTTTTATCGTTTAAATGTAATCCCGATTTATCTCACTCCTCTTCGAGAAAGAAAAGAAGATATCCCGCTATTGGTAGAAGCGTTTATAAAATATTTTTCAAAGTTACATGAGGGGAAAACAATTGAAATATCTGAAGAGGCACTTCACTGTTTGGTTAATTATAAATGGCCGGGGAATGTGAGGGAGTTGCGGAATTTAGTCGAAAGATTAATCGCACTTTCAAAATCTGAAATAATTTCTTTGCAAAATTTGCCAGTGGAAATCGTGAATGATTCCACCTCAACCCAATTAGATTTTAACAACTCGTATAAAACACTGCCTTATATTAAAGCTAAAGAAAAAAATCTGATAAAATTTGAACGATTATATTTTTCACGGCTAATCGATAAATGCAACGGCAACATTACAAAGGTTGCTATTGAGGCAAAAGTGAGTCGTAAAACCGTGTACAACATCCTGGAAAAACAGAGTTTTAATAAATTTCAAATGATAGGGGAATCCATTTGGCGGGATAAGTCAAAAGCAATGGAAAAGGTGAATTAGTCTAAGCGGAAATTCAATGACTTTCAACAGTGACTCAAAAAAAACGATTCTAATTGCATCTAATGACAAAACAACAACCGAATGCATTCTAAATGTAATTGATGAAGATCAATTTCGCACAATTTGTCTGAAAAAAGCAAGCGAGGTTCTACTTAATATTCTTGATGTCGATTTGGATCTTCTGATTATCGATACGGAATTATCCGGGATACCGGGGATTGAAGTTATGCCAATCATAAAGAAGCTGAGACCCAATGTTCCAATAATCATTGTGTCGTCAGATAATTCTTTTGAAATCGGACAGCAAATTGCGAAACTTGGTATTTGGTCAAACTTAAATAAACCGATAGAGACAGACAAGTTGGAATGTTTTCTAAGCTATGTTCAAATGCAATCAAGTACAGTGTGAACTCTGGTATAGTTAGTCAAAGGATTCGAATTAAAGGATAGGATAGTTAGTATGCAAAACTGTAAGATTCTAATAAGTGTTTTAGCTTTAATCGTTTTTTTGCCATTTGATTCATTTGGGCAAGCCGATGACAAGTCGAATGAATTAGATCTTGAAGAACAAGCCTCCCCAAAGTCGCCTGTCAATCTTGTCAAAATCCAATCCAGCCCTTTAGGTGCTACGGTGCAATTGAGCGGCCTGTATTCTATTGTCGGGAGAACTCCATTTTTAGTTCCGTACCCTCTTGAGGGCAGATATAAAATAAAGGCAACCAAGGAGGGATACGAATCAGAGACCTCTCATATAAATTTTTTCGGTAATAGCGAAAGCAGTATTTTTATTAAATTAAAACCAAGAACTCGTATAAAAGCAGCGATGCGTTCCCTGGTTTTCCCTGGTTGGGGGCAACTGTATAGTGGTGATAAGGTTCGGGGTGCGATCCTTGGCGCTGCTTCAATTGGCCTAATTGGTTGGACGCTATTTGCTCATAATGATTATAATACTTCCCAAAATGCCTTTGATAGAGCTCTAGAAAATTTCAACAAACAAGAGATTAAGAGTGAGGAATCTTCCCGAAATGTGGATAATAAATTAGCTGAAGCCCAGGATGATTATGATTTTCGTAAAACCATGCTGTTGGTTACGGCAAGTTTCTGGGCATATAACCTAATTGACTCGTTTATTTTCTTTTCTTCACCTGCTGGAAGAATCGAGATTAAAGCAAATCCTTTTCCTTCTGCAAGCAATGTAAATAACAATAAAATAGAGTTATCTTTGAGAATAGGACTTTAAAAGATGAAAATGAATTCTATTAAAAAAAGTATTTTTATTTTTTTCCCATTACTCATGGCTGTCACTATAACTTGTGGGAAAAGACCTTCGAATCCCACCGGGATTGCGGTTGGTGAATTTCCCGCGCCACCCATTAATGTGAAAATATCTATTGGAGATCGTGTTATTGGGCTCGATTGGGGCCATTCGGATCTTGAGAGTATATCAAATTTTAAGATATTTCGGCAGGATTCGAGCAATAACGAATTTATAAATGTTGGCTCTACAGATATACAATCTTTTGTTGAGACAAACCTGCAGAATAATCAAGTTTATCGATATAAAATTAATGCGGTTGGGATTAATGGATTAGAAGGCAAGAGCTCGGAAATTGTTTCCGCCAGGCCGGCAATTTTCAGCATTTTGATTAATTCCGGACAAATATTTACCACCTCGCGTGTTGTGAATTTATCATTTGGTGCCCCAGCAACAACTACTTTAATCCAGGTTAGCAATAATTCACTTTTCTCTAATTCCGAATGGATTACTTTCGCACCAACGATGAGTTGGATGCTGACATCCGGCCAGGGTGACAAAAAGGTCTATGCTAAATTCAGGGACGCAGACGATAGAGATTCAGTCGGAGAGTTAAAAGATAGTATCATATTGGACAGTGAGGCAGTAATAAGAAGTTTTTCGCATAATGCAGTCAATCGAATATTAACACCGGCGGATATAGTTCATTTTGTATTGGTAGCCGGGGAGACTGGAGGACAAGCTTCATTGAATATAAATAATATTCAACAGGGGATTAAATTATTTGATGATGGCAACAATGGCGACCCTGTAGCCAATGATGGCACTTATGAAGTTGATTATATTGTCCCAACGGGTCCCGAGGCTGAAGAAACCCTAGTTGTCGGTAGATTTACCGACAGGGCCGGGAATGCATCAGCTAATTTACCAGCTTCAAGTAGAATAACCATTCGAAAACCACCAACGCCGGTTAATTTGATTGCGGTTGAGCCGGTGGCTAATTCCTCCGGATCCTTAAATCTTTTTTGGTCGATTAATTCCGATTCGGATTTTGCAAATTATAGAATATTTCGAGCCCGGACTCCTGGAGTCTCTGCAGAGTCCGGCTTAGTTACAATTTTTCAAAATCGCAATACAATTAGTTTTACAGATTCAACTTTATCGCGTAATACGACCTATTATTATCGAGTATATGTTTATGATGTCACCGGCTTGTTTTTCCAGAGTAATGAGAGGAGTGGGACGACCAATCCTTAATTAAAAAGATTTCTAGCAGATAAAGTACGATTTTAACGAAGGGAGCTAGGAGAAGATATTTTTAGTTTGTTAAGTAGCTCGTCAGATTTGATCAGTTAGCTATATTGTTGAGTATGCCAAGAGTTCTAGTAGTACATTGCTCCAGGCAATTATTAACACAAGTTACATGCTCGAGGAGGCCGGATGAGTTTCGTGAATGGGACTCACTGGGCGGAGCTGGATCTGGAATGAAATAATAAACCAGTGTTCGAAGACTTAAAAAAGCAAAATGTCTCTCGGTTAATGGAACAAGGAAATAAAATAGAGCAAAAGCGATATTGGTATGCTTTGTATACCCGGCCTCGCTTTGAAAAAAAAGTAGATCTACAATTAAAAGAATTGGACATTCAAACATTCTTACCAATAAGAACGGTAACAAAATATTGGAGTGATCGAAAGAAGAAAATTGATGAGCCTCTTTTCCCTTCTTATCTATTTGTCTATGCGAATTCAAAAGAACAATATTTAACTTTTCAGACATATGGATCTGTGAGACTGGTGAGTTTTAACGGTACGCCAACGCGAATTCCGGATGAACAAATTCATGCGGTTCGGCGAGTCCTTGAATCAGGATATACTCCAATTGTAAATCATTATTTCGTAAAAGGGGATGAAGTAGAAATCGTTTCGGGACCGTTGGTGGGAATAAAAGGTTTGGTAATAGAACATCGAGGCAGCAATCATTTCAGTGTTTTTATTAGTGGAATTCGTCAGGCTGTCGCGGTAAATATTGAAGCGCATAATATAAAACTAATTGCTAGGTGAAAAATAATGGTAGCAACATTCAACAAATTTGTTGGTTTTAGGCGGCTAACAATATTGACCTTTTATGTTTTCAGCAGTGTAATCTTTTGCTGTCTTGGGACAGATGCCTTGGGTCAAAGTGGAACTTACCAAGTGCAGCCGGAGGACAATTTAAAAATCTCATTTTGGGGCGATCCTGAACTGAATTCAGTATCGAGGGTTGACAAAGATGGCGGCATAGAATTGCCGCTCATTGGCAGAATAACCGCCGCCGGTTTAACTCTTAATGTGCTGCGCGAAAAAATAATCTCACAGATGGCTCTATATAATAAGTTGGTCAGCCAAGTTAGTATCTCAGTCACTGAATATGGGGCTAACGTTGTATTTGTCACCGGGCAGGTTAAAAATCCCGGAAAATTTTCTTTTGAAAAAATCCCGAATTTATGGGATCTTCTTTTAGAGGCAGGTGGTCCCTTGGAGAACGCATCTCTTGATCAGGTAGTTATTGTTCGGAATCAAGAGCAAGGGAAGATTTACACTGTGAATTTGTTAGAGGCTTTGCAAGAAGGCAAGTTGGATGAACTAGCCAAGATATACCCAGGAGATCTGATTCAAGTTTCAGGTACTGCGTCCGCGTTTTCTCCCTTAGTGCAACGCGATGAAATTTATATCTTCGGTGCAGTTCGTCGTCAGGGAGCGCTTAGATTTGTGCCGGGGTCAGATATCTTGCAGCTTATTGGAAAAGCGGGAGGGTACACTAAGAATGCCGACTTAAAAAAAGTGAAACATGTTTCGGTTTCAAACGGTACAACAACTATCGCAATCATTAATCTCGATGAATATCTGGACAAGACTATCCCTACTCCCATGCCCGTTGGAGCCGGAGACTATATTATAATCCCAAGTAAACGATCCTTTTTTATTAGTAAAACAGCCAAAACTGTTTTAAGCCTTTCTATAACAATAGCCACGGTGTATTATGTCCGCAGGGCCATAAGATGAACATTTTGGATCCTAAAAATAATCTTGAATGGCGTGATTTTTTAAAAATCCTTAAGCGCAGAATATGGTATTTTATAGTGCCGTTTTTGATTGTTATGCCTATAGGGATATTTAAGATAGTTTCGCATGTCCCGATTTATGAAGCTAGGAGTATCGTGCAGTTCGATCCGGGCAGCTTTAGATTGCTTCCGGAATCAATACGGCGAACGCTTCCGGGAATAACCGCTGAATCAAGAAGTGCATCGAGCATACAAAAACGAATTTTGTCCCCAGATTTTATTACCACGCTAATTCAAAAACTTGCTCTGCATCAGAACCCGGAATTTATGACGGAAGCTCAGGCGGCGAGCAGTGTTTTCCCTGACAAAACCATGGATGAAATCATTAACACATTGTTTCTCTTAAGAATTAGACCGAATGTTAGGGTTAGGAGTAAAAGTAGAGAGACGTTCTCTGTAAATGTTAAAGATATATCCCCCGAATTTGCGTTTAGTCTTTCTAAAACCATAACGGAGATATATATCAACGAGGCGTTTCAAAGAAGGATGGCAAGTGTCGAAAAAGCCTTACAATTTAATGATGAACAATTAGTCATTTTCAAAAGGAAACTCGAGCAAGCTGAAGATAAACTGGATAAGTTCAAGCGAAATTTGGTCACCAGTCAGGTTGAAAATCCAAATATACGAGACTCTTCTTTAAAAGAATTTCAAAAAGCTATTGTGGCGATTGAACTGGCGGCCAGAGAAAAAGATGATTACTTAAATTACCTGAATGGAAAATTGAATTTTGGAGACAATGCGGAGAGCTACCCGAATACACCGTCGATTCGAGAAAACTTAAAAAGGATTGATGAAAAAATTTCTCAAATGGCTTCTCTGATGATAAGTTTTTCCTGGAGGAGCCCCGAGGTTGTCAGCGTTAATCGAAAAATCAATGATCTGAGAGAGGCGATGAAGACGGAGATTGAGGATCTGTACCGAGTAAAGTATCAAGATATAGAAATCCAAGAAAGAGCTCTGCGCCTGGAAAGGTCTATAACCTTGATAGATATAGAGATGCAAAAACAAAAAAAAGAAATTTTGAATACAACATTACAAAATTTTCGAAATACTTCTCAGCCCATGGTGCTAAAGAAATTGCAGCGAGAAGTGGCAGTGAGTCGTCGAGTTTATAATAGTTTTATACAGCAAAACCAGGGAGTTCAATTAGAGAAAACGATTGCCGAAGCAGATGCCTCAAACCGGTTCAAAATCTTAGGGTCACCCCAAATACCAATTGCGCCAATAAATGCTGGCCTTAATATGATTCTGTTGGTAACATTAATTTCAGCCGTTTGTAGTGGAGCCGGGTGCGTTATATTGAAAGAATTCTTGGATAGTTCCATACGCACTGTCAATGAAGCAGAAGATGCCTTTAATTTACCTGTGATTGCGGTTTTGCCTTTCCTGGGTTACCAGCCTGGGGTCAATAAAAGATACGTATTTTTTTTGGTTGCTGCGGGTGTCAGCCTAGTTTGTTTGGGAATTTTTGCTGCCTGGTATTTTCAGTTTGAGCCAATCATAAGTCTCTTAGGCTGAGGCCTTGATCATAAAAGGGTACTCGATTGCGCCAGCGATATGCGCGCGTCTTTTATATTGGAACTTTTCATTTTCCATCTCTCTTGTAACGTACATTGTAATGCACAGCTAAGAATCAGCAATGTTGAATTCACCAAGAACTGATATTGAACACTTAAAGGAAGCTCGGAATGACACTCCGGGCAACGCGGAAATTATGCGGCTTTTAACTAAGCTGGATACATTCCGCAATGGAACACCAAAACAAACTATCATGTTTACGAGTGCGTTATTGGGGGAGGGGAAAAGTACTATTTCTGCAAATATTGCAATAGCTTCTTCACGAAATCGCCAGAAACCTTCATTACTTATAGATTTTGACCTAAGACGCCCCAAATTACATCACATTTTTAAGGTTGATAAAGCGCCCGGGGTTGTAGACGCCGTTACGAACCAAATATCTTTTCAAGAGCTTGTTAAAGACAGTGGTTTTCCCAACCTTAAAATTATAACGAGTGGAAATTTAAATGAGAGTCCGATCAAAATCTTCAATGCACAAAATATTAAAGCATTTCTTGATACTGCAAGTTCATATTATGATAATATTATTGTTGATGCGCCCCCGGTTATTCCAGTTAGCGATCCTTTAGTTATCGGAAAATTTGTTGATAATGTTATCCTTGTTGCTAAAGCAGGAGAGACACCGAAGCGGGTTATTCAGCGTGCAGTGGATATGATACATAATGTTGAGATAAAAATTAGTGGGATTATTCTAAACAATATGCGGAATGTCCTTCCATATTATTACGACCACAAATATTATGGTTATGATTACTACAACTATGATAGCGACGATAAATGATAATCTTGAAGCGTGAAGAAATCTTTACTCAATTAAAGGCAGCACCCAATAGCACCTTCTGATGAACAATATTCTCCCCGTGAATTCTACCACTCCTGAGAAAATAGTTCCTTCTTTTATACCTTATTGTCAGCATTCAATTGAGCAAGAAGAGATTCAAGAGGTTGTTCTAACTCTGAAGTCTGCCTGGCTGACATCGGGTCCTAAAACTCGCAGCTTTGAAAAGAACTTTGCTGACTATATAGGGTGCGAACATGCCGTGGCCGTTAGCTCTTGTACCGCTGCGCTGCATTTGGGATTAAGCGTTTATGGTATTGGTGCAGGCGACGAAGTGATTACGACACCACTGACTTTTTGCGCGACCGCCGAGGTTATCGAGTACCAGCAGGCAAAGCCGGTTTTTGTTGATATTGAGCCTGAAACCTTTAATATTGATCCCAACTTAATTGAAGAAAAGATATCCTCCAGGACCAAGGCGATCATTCCTGTTCATTATGGCGGCATTCCCTGTGACATGTCAGCTATTTATGACATCGCAGATAAACATGATTTGAAAGTGATAGAGGATGCCGCCCACGCTCTGGGATCTATTTATCAAAACAAGAAAATAGGAAGTTTCGGCAATCCCACAGCATTTAGTTTTTATCCGACCAAAAATATGACCACTGTAGAAGGTGGGGTTGTCACGACGAATGACGCCGAAATTGCAGAGAAGTTAAGAGTACTTAGTTTGCATGGCATTTCCAAAGATGCCTGGAAACGATACTCCAGCGAGGGACAGTGGTATTATGAAGTTCATCATCTTGGCTACAAATATAACTTTACAGATTTACAGGCAGCTTTAGGAATTCAGCAGTTAAAAAAACTTGATAACTTTAATTCCATTCGAGAAGATTATGCCAAAGTTTATTTCGATGCGCTAAAAGATGTGCCCGAACTTCAGTTGCCGCAGTTGTATCATGATTATTTTGCTGGACTTCGTAAGGATGGTTTTAAGAATTCGTGGCATCTTTTCGTTGTGATGCTTGCACCGAATAGGTTGAAAATTGACCGGGCGCAATTTATTCAAGAGCTTAAAACAAGAGGTGTTGGAACAAGCGTCCATTTTATTCCTCTTCATGTTCAACCCTATTATGCAAAAAAATATTCCTACAAAGAGGGCGACTTTCCGGTTGCGGAAACAGTCTTTAGTAAAATTATTTCTTTACCTCTTTATCCCAAATTAACCGCGGATGAAATCGAACGCATAATTTCCATAGTGAAAGAATTGGTTGAGGACTTTCATATTTAAAAAGTCAACATTCGTAGGAACAAAGGTTGCTATCAAAACGAATTTTAGATATTGTTCTATCCATTTTAATAACGGTAATTCTCTCTCCTTTATTTTTACTGGTCGCAATATTAATCAAATTAACTAGCAAGGGTCCGGTGTTTTTCAGACACACACGCGTGGGCAAAGCTGAGGTATCTTTCCAAATGTGGAAATTTCGTACCATGACCCATGGAGTTGACCAACTCGGTCCGGGACTAACAGAAGATGGAGATAGCAGAATTACCGGCGTGGGCAAATTGCTTCGAAGATTTAGCTTAGATGAGTTGCCGCAATTGTTGAATGTTATACTCGGCGAAATGAGCCTGGTTGGCCCGCGGCCTGAAATCCCGGAAATCGTTCAGACCTACTCCCTCCGGCAAAAGAAGGCCCTTTCTATTAGACCCGGCATCACCGGTTTATCACAAATAAATGGACGCGATGATTTGCCAATTGCGGTTAAACTAAATTTCGAAGTTGAATATGTGAGGTCCGTTTCAATGGGACTGGATTTTAAGATTTTGTTAAAAACGATCCCGGCCATTATTAATGCCCGTGGAAATAGATATTAACAAAACAAATGTTTGACGATAGATGAAGATTTTAATTATAGCTGCGCATCCGGATGATGAAGTTTTAGGTTGTGGTGCAACTGCGGCTCGGTTTGCCCGGGAAGGGCATACCGTTATTCCGGTCATTGTTTGCGAAAACGCCTCTGTTCGCTATGAACCACAAATGCAAAATTATTTAGAGGAGTGCGCAAAAAAAAGCGCTCAGATTTTAGGTATTTCTGAGCCGGTTTTTTTAGGAATGCCGGATCAAAAGCTCGACACCTTTTCTGCTTTGGAAATGGCTCAAACTCTTGAGAAGGTTCTCAAAGAAGTCAACCCGGAAATAATCTTTACTCATCATGGTGGTGATATTAACAAGGATCACCAGGTTGTTTTTGAGGCGACACTGGTAGCTGCCAGACCGACGCCAACAAACAGAGTGCGGACCATTTTTACCTACGAAACTGTCTCTTCAACAGAATGGGCGACCTCGGACTATTACGCAAGATTCAATCCAAATACTTTCTATGACGTTTCGTCTACTTTGAAACTCAAGTTGAAAGCGTTTGCGGAGTATACTTCAGAGGTAAGAGAACACCCACATCCAAGATCAATTGAAGGTCTTGAATTGAAAGCTAAAAATTGGGGGGCGCAAGTGGGTATGCAAGCGGCCGAAGCATTTCAACTCGTTCGGACCCTCGTGTAAGAAAACATTCCGATTTCGTGTCTGATTGTTTCTGACTTTCAATAGACACTATTTGAATTCCAAAAAAAATCGAGTTTAATCTAACGCCAAATTAACCTATTTCAAAATGGCAGTATGTAGAATTGCGTTTGTTGGGTGCGTGAAAGAGGGGAAAGAATGTTTGCAGGAAATTATTGCTGCCGGCGGTGATGTCGTCGCGATTTTCACATTTACCGATGAAATTGCTGCGAAAACCTCCGGAGCTGTTTCGTTTGAAGATATTTCAGAACAACATGAGATACCGTTATATAAAATTAAAAATACAAATACCCCTGAAACGGCGCAGCTTATTAAAGAAATTAATCCGGATGTAATTTTCGTGATCGGTTGGACCAGGCTTGTTAGTGCAGAAATTTTAACGATTCCTAAATATGGTTGTATTGGTATGCATGCTTCGTTGCTACCCAAATATCGTGGCAGAGCGCCTGTTAACTGGGCCCTTATAAATAATGAAAAGCTTACCGGCAATACTATGATTTTGTTAGATGACGGCGTTGATACAGGTGATATACTGCTTCAACGCTCAATTTCAATTACTTTGGCAGATACCTGCGGCACGCTTTATGATAAAGTGGCTGACGCCGGGCGTGAAATGATTCGTGAAAGTATCCCGCATTTGCAAAAAGGCGAATTGTCCCGAACTCCCCAAAATCATGATCAAGCAACGGTAATGCCCAAACGCACTCCTGAAGATGGCGTGATAGACTGGACTAAGCCGGCGCTCGAGTTATTCAATTGGGTCAGAGCTCTTACGCATCCCTACCCCGGTGCTTTTACATACTATCAAAGTAAAAAGCTTTTTATTTGGGATGCCCAGATCGCTCATTTCTCACTGCAGGAGTGTAACAGCGAGTTGTTGAAAAATACTGTGCCCGGTATGGTAATATCTACGGCAGATGGCATCACGGTGTCAACAGGGGAGGGTGAAATATTAAGCCTTCGCGCTCTTAATTTTGAGGATAGTGACAAGGTCACTTGGAAAGAATTTCTTGCCGAAAATGAATTAAGGGTTGGTGACATCTTAAATTGATTAGCTACCATAGAGTCGATAACATTTTAAGTTACAAAATTATCTGTATGGGGGAGAAAACTAAATGTTTAAACGTTTAATTGACTTTTCAAGTGCCCTGGTAGGGGTATTATTATTCCTGCCTTTTTTCCCTTTCGCCTGGCTCATAGTAAAATTCAGCTCTCAGTCATCCGTTTTTACCAGGGATAATCGCGTAGGCAAGAACCATAAGTCTATCCGGTTATATCGGTTTAGTGTGTCTGGGAGCACCAGTGGTGAGGATGGCTTGATAGCCTATCCGGTTCGTCTCCTTCGTTTTCTCAGACTCGATGGTTGGCCACTTCTTACGAATGTATTAAAAGGTGACTTGAGCCTGGTTGGTCCGAGACCTGAAAAACCGGAGTTTGTTAAAAACTACTCGAAGGAACAAACTAAAGTTCTAACTGTTCGGCCTGGTATTTGGGGACCTTTTCGCTCACTGACGGAAAACAGCACGAGGGGCGAACATAAAAGAGGAAAAGAATATTATCGAGAGCACGTTTTACCAAAAAAATTAGAAGTGGAGCTTAAATACGTTCACAACAGATTTCTGGGTCGCGACATTAAAGTTTTACTCAACCTCCTGGCAAATAGAGTCCGGCGGACTATTAATGAACAGTTGATGAAAGAGGCAAAAAATCGAAACTTCTTTTTGCCGCTTGATTTGATTCTCATTCTTTTATCTTATATTTTTGCATATCAACTGCGTTTCGATTGGCTGGTACCTGCTCACGAGTATATGATTTTCTTAAAGAGCTTCGCCTTTGTTTTGATTCTCCGCATAATTACTTTCTACTATTCCGGGCTTTACAAAAACTTGTGGAAATATGTCGGCATTAAGGATCTGCTTTCTATTATTACTGCCTCCACAATTAGCTCAGTTCTAATTGTTGCGATTGTTTTCATGTTTGGCGATTCAACCCATTCACGCTCGATATTTTTTATTGATTGGATTTTATGTATTTTCTTAATCGGGGGCTCACGACTCGCTTTAAGATTGTTCAATGAAACCGCTAATCATGAGAAAAGATTAAGAGAGAATGTTCTAATAATTGGCGCCGGTGATGTAGGTGAAATGTTGCTGAGAGAGCTAAATAAAAACGGCCGTGATAATTACAATGTGGTTGGCTTTATCGATGACGACGATGCCAAACACGGCAGGTCGCTTCACGGTATCAAAATATTAGGCGCCTGCGAGGATATTCCGGAGCTGGCTGAGATGTTGCGAGTCGATGAAGTTTTGATTACGGTTAATCAAGTTTCTTCTCAAGAAATGAAGGCGATAGTTGATTATTGTAAGCAGGCTGGCGTGCGGCATCGAATTGTACCGGCGGTTTGTGACCTGCTCAGCGGAGATGTTCATTTATCCAGATTCCGCAAGGTTGAAATATCAGACCTATTCGGACGCGAACCCATCGAACTGAACCTGTCGGCTATAAAAAACTTTTTGCATGGCAAGAGAATTCTTGTCACGGGCGCAGGAGGGTCGATCGGCTCAGAGCTCTGCCGTCAGATTTCTGAATATCACCCCGAGTCGATCGTGCTGGTTGATAAGAATGAAAATTATCTGCACGAGACTCGCTGTGATTTAGCCTCATATTCTGATTCTATTAGTGTATTTTGCAGCCTTACTGATATAACGAACAAAAGAAAACAGCGTCAACTTTTCAAGCAATATAAACCGGAGATTGTCTTTCACGCCGCTGCTCAAAAACACGTCCCATTAAGCGAAGAAAACCCGGAAGAAGCCGTTTATAATAATGTCGTTGGTACAAAAGTGATGGCGGATTTAGCGGATGAGTTTGGCGTCGGCGTTTTTGTTATGGTCTCGACCGACAAGGCAGTTAACCCGACCAGCATAATGGGTACAACCAAACGAATCGCAGAGTTATACACTCAGGCCCTTTCTAAGAACAGCAAAACCAGATATGTGACCGTTCGGTTTGGAAATGTGCTAAATAGTAATGGCAGTGTAGTGCCCATTTTCATGAAGCAAATTGAACGGGGCGGACCGGTGACGGTAACCGACCCGGTTGTTGAACGCTATTTTATGAGTATTGCCGAAGCCGTTCAGCTTATTTTGCAGGCGGCTACAATGGGCAAAAGCAGTGAAATTTTTATTTTAAATATGGGGAAATCCATGCGTATTCTGGATTTGGCTATTGAGTTAATTCATCAGTCCGGACTAAGACCTTACGAAGATATTGAAATTAAATTTACCGGTCTCAGGTCGGGAGAAAAGATGTATGAAGAATTGATCGGTCGTGATGAGGAATTGGTTCCCACATCTCATGACGGAATTAAGACACTCCAATCTAAAAATGGCATAAAACTTGATCTGCTTAAAACCCAAATTGAGCAATTGGGAAATTCAAATTCTGAAATGAACAAAGATGAATTAATTAGAAAACTAAAAGAGATAGTCCCGGAATATGAGGCTTTTGGTGTTACAACACCGCCGTTGAATTCAAAACAGGAGGTTGCAACCCAACAAAATAAATCAAGGTTGCTTGGGCATCGTCTAAAACAGAATGTCGGTGTTAGTTAAGCTAACCAAGCTCGAAATGAAGAGAAAAATCAAACTGTTCCTCAGCTCAATGTTTTACTATTCACAATTATTCGGGTTGGTTAGGTTGTGGAATAACTTTAATGATAGGAAACTGACTGTCCTCACTTTTCACAGAGTGACGCATGGAGAATTAGCAAGTCGGGGGTTGCCTACTATTAGTATTACGATGAAGAATTTCGAGTTGTTGATTCAGTTTATTAAGAAGCATTTTAAAGTTATTTCATTGCACGAATTTTTGACATGTGTTCAAGAAGAGTCAAAGCTACCATCGAACTGCTTGATTCTATCCTTCGATGATGGATATGAGGAGCTTTCACGAAATGCATTGCCAATTTTGAAAAGGCATCAATTACCGGCCATTCTATTTGTGCCGACGGCCGCCGTCGATAAAAAGAGTACTTTTTGGTGGGATGCAGTTTATGCGTTTCTCAAAAATGCTCCACAAGTTTATTTTGACCGGACGATATCTAACGATCGGGTTGCCGGACCTTATTTAAAACGGTTTGAAAAGATTACCTCTCTATTGCCAGAAGAAAGAGACCACTCTATCTTCGATCTTATTGAATCTTTGCAGTCTGCCAATGCAGAAATCAGAGAGCGCGTTCTGGAGCATTTTCAAACGTTCTATCAAGGTTCATCACTCTCGAATGATACCCTCCCGGGCGTTTTGAAATGGAACGAAGTCAAAAAATTCAGCGATTCAGTATTTGAAATAGGTTCCCACACCGTAAATCATCAATTTCTTACTTCCGTTGGCGAAAAGGATGCAAAAAATGAGTTAGCACACTCAAAAGACGTTCTGGAGGGTCAATTGAATAAGGAAGTTTCCTGCTTTTCTTACCCGGGCGGTAAATATGACGAGAAAACAGCGCAGCTTGTTGGAGAGGCTGGGTATGCATGTGCTTTTACCTCGGATGAGGGTTTAAATTCATCGAGCGAAAACCTCTATAAGTTAAAAAGGATCAATATTTCTGATGACAACTTAGTCAATTCCAAAGATTGCTTTTCTAAAGCAATTGCCGCCTGGTGTCTTTTCCTTAATAAATAACTGCAAAAGAAAGTGCTGACTGAAGAAAAGCTTGCTCAGAAGGATAAGCAAATAAACATTCTGTTTTTTATCGATTACTTGCACGGCTTTGGAGGCACCGAGAGGTTTTTATTCAACTTGGTTACTCGATTAAACCCCGACCTTTATAATTGCATTGTTTGTCCATTTAGTTTTAATCAGTACGCTCTTAAAATCTTCCGGGAGGCGGGAATTCTTGTAGAACCCACACCTTTAAGAAGGATTTACGGATTAGCCGCTTTTAAGCAAGCTTTGAAAATCCGTAGCCTGATTCGGAAATACAACATCGATATAGTTCAAACCTTCAATATTGATTCAGATATCTTCGGTACCATAATCGCAAAATTTTCAGGAGTCCCGGTCGTTATTTCCAGCCGGAGGGATCTCGGCACGTATCGAAAAAAACGTCATCTCATGGTATCAAGAGTAACACATAAATATGTCAGCCATTTTTTAGCAGTTTGCCATGCCGTTGCCCGGAATTTATCAGAAAGAGAAAAAATTGCGGCCAACCAAATCACCACGATTTACAACGGATTTGATTTTGCTGATTTGGCTAAAGTCGATCAAAGTCGAGTGACCGCGCTCCGTAAAAGATTCAATATTGGCAGCAACGCTTTTGTGATTGGAAATGTCTCGCATTTTCGTCCGGAAAAAGGATACCACATTTTTTTTGCAGCGGTTCGGAAAGTTAGATCTTTGATTCCAGATCTGCGCGTTATCGCTGTCGGAGCTGGTGAACCTCTCCTCGGCGAGTTTAAGCATGAAATAGAGAAAGAGGGGTTGGAGAATTGTGTTTTCTTAACCGGTTATGCTCCAAATGTTTTGGACTATCTTTCGGTAATGGATATTTGTTGTCTGACCCCGGTGAGCAACGAAGGTTTTTCGAACGCCCTGCTAGAACAAATGGCGATGGGGATACCGGTCATCGCGACCGATGTTGGAGGCAATCGAGAAGCCATAGTGCATGGCAAATCCGGTCTCATAATCCCCCCGAACGATGTCAATGCTTTAGCGGATGCAATAATGAATCTTTATAAAAATAAAAAGCTGCGAAAATCTTTTGGCGAGAACGCAAAACGACGTATTGAAAGTAAGTTTGTGGTTGATAAAATGGTTGAGCAGATGGAGCAGTTCTACAGGGATATGTATCGAAAGAATTGTAACGGCAAGCTGGATTTGACCGCTGAGTCAGCTCTATCTACAAAAGCAGATACTTTTACAATCCATTAATCAGGAGACAAAAATGTACAATGATGAAAAAGAAGATACGATGGTTTATAAGGTAGTCGTTAATCACGAAGAGCAATATTCCATCTGGCCCGCCGAACGTGAAAACCCGAAGGGCTGGAAAGATGCCGGTAAAAGTGGCTTAAAAGACGAATGTCTGGCATACGTTAAGGAAGTCTGGACCGATATGCGTCCGCTTAGTTTAAGAAAAGTAATGGATAAAGCTGAGAAGTAAAGCCATTTATGAGTTTACGCATCGTTTTTACCTATCCATGGGCTCTTGAAATCCCTGGTGGCGGGCCGGAGGACTACTGTCAAACTGCCAATCATTTGAGAGCTGCAGGCGCCGAGATGATTCTTCTTCCCGTGGCCTCTTCCGGGCCTAATCACTTCCCGAGACCTCGCTTGTCCGAATCGCAAAAGAGAAATTGGCAGGAAGAGGGTTTAATTGATCGCTCGCTGAAAGTCAAACAAGTGGAACAAAATTCATTGCACTATTTGCTGGATGGACTTTCGATTAAAAAAGCACTGCTCGAGATCCTGGCAGAACAACCGGTTGACGCTGTTCTGGGTTGGCAGCAAGAGATCGCTTTTCTGCCACAGCTTTTGCGCTCCCATGGAGTGATTTTCGGAATGATCGCATCGAACGGGCATTATAAAGAGTGGTATAACGGTTCTAACCGCGCTAGAAAGTATCTGCGCGACTTGACAGTTGTGCGAAAATTCAGGCAAGCGGATGTTGTTTTCGCACGTTCGAACTTTATGCGTAAGCTGATTATTGAGCTTTTTGATTTAAATGAACAGCGAGTCGATGTGTCCTACTGCGGTATAGCGCCCGCTTTTAGTAAGATAGAGCGCGTTGCACAGGCTAAGGTTTCCCGTTTTATCTACTATGGCAGTTTTTCTCATGAAAAAGGCATTTTCGATGCCCTGGAAGCGCTGGGCCGTGTTGCTGCTCAAGGTGAACGAAATTGGACATTTAGAATCGCGGGTTGGGGAGAGAAGGCTCGGGTACATCAAGTCGCTTATGAAAACGGCATTGAGACTCGAATTGAAATGCGCGGTCATCTGGACCAGTCGGAGTTGGTTCGGGAACTTGAATGGGCTCAGGTAGCTATTCTCCCTTCCTATGCCGAATCCTTTGGTTTAGCTTGCGCGGAAGCCCAGGCCGCAGGGTTACCGGTGATAGGTTATGATGTCGGCGGCGTACCCGAGATTGTCGAAAATGGTATTACCGGATGGCTGACGCCGAAAGGCCAGGTGAACCGAATTTCTGCGGCGATTTTGGAAGCAATAAAAAAGCCTCAACAAACATTTCAAATGGGCCTGGCCGGGCGGGAGCGAGTTAACGAACTTTTTTCATGGTCACGGACTGCTGAGTCAATGCTGCAAAAAATCGAAGCATTAAAGAAAACAAAAATGCCGGATTGAGCAACTCACAGCGAGTTGGTACATTGCACGGCAGCTTAAAAAACAGATGCAGAAAAAAACGAATTCAGATACCCTTACATCTTCCATCCGTATGGAATTGGTGGAAGGATATTTTGACAATAATTCCCAGTATTGGTCGGAAGCCTATCTGCAACCTCAGTGCATCAATGATTTCGTTCTGATCAATCGTAACAAAATCGCTGTTGATTTTTTGTGCTCGGAGCTCAAGCCAACTGTAGCTGTTCTGGATGCCGGCTGCGGCGCAGGTATGACAACTTTGGCTCTAGTGGAAAAAGGGTTTTTCGTGCAGGCCATGGATATTTCTCAAAAAATGCTGAATCTCTGCCAGCAAAATCTCGCGAATAAAGGAATCTCCCCAAGCAATTATGTGCTCTCACGGGCCAATGTTATTGAGGCAGATATACCCGAAAAATCGTTTGATGGCATCGCAGCCCTGGGTTTCCTGCAATACCAGGCGGATGAACATCAGGCTTTAATGACTTTGAATAAGTTAATCAAACCCGGCGGTATTCTGGTTATTTCCGGCCCTGTTAAGGTCAAAATTTCTAACTATTTCGGTCTGGCGAAAATCTATGATGCTATTAAAAAATGGGTGAGGAAATCTGAACCCAACAAGGAAACCGCTGTACTTCATCAAATTTCAACTCACTATTATGGCGTCGCAAGGTTTAGAGCTTTACTACGCGATTCCGGATTTCAGATGCTTGATTATAAAGGGCATGGGTTCGTGAATTTTGCTGTTATCGGCGATTGGACATCGAGAGGGCAACATTTTCTGCATCGATTTTTTACACGGCTGTCAAAGTTTCTGCCTATTCACCGCTTTGGCAATGATATGGTTGTCATAGCCAGAAAAAGTCGGGAAAGTTGAGATGTTGTCTATCTTCAGGAATACGACAAGAAAGCTGCTCCTCAAATACGCAACACCTGAAGTTATTGTTTTGCTAAAGGCAGCCTTTGCACAATATAAATCAAAAACCGGTCAGCCTTTTCCGCATAAAAATATTTATATAACCGGCTCCGTACCCAGCGGAAAAATCCTGGTTCTTTCTCCTCATCCTGATGACGAGGCAATTGGTATGGGAGGCGCGCTTAGCATGCATCTGGAAAATCAGGACCCGCTGACTGTCTTATACATGACCAACGGCAGGGGGGCAGGAGCCTGCAATGGCGACCTGATAGGTATTCGAAGAAAAGAAGCAGAGTCCGTGGCGGAAGAATACAATATTAAGCAAATTTTCTGGGATTTCGAAGATACTTGCCTGACCAATGACAATGCGACTGTTTCTGCTATGGTTAAAGTTTTAGATAAATTCAACCCGACGGTAGTTTATGTGCCCTCTTTTTTCGATCATCACTTTGATCATTTCTCTGCCAACAAAATCCTGGTGGATGCTTTAAAGAAGACCTCCATGAAATTGACTGTCATGGGCTACGAAGTCTGGGACAACATGCCTTTCCCGAATTACATTTTGAATATTTCTGACAATTTTGAAAAAAAAACAGCCATACTTAGTCACTATACCACGCCGCTAAAAGCCACTGACTTTATAAAGTTATGCCAGTATCGCGATGCTCTTCATTATTTCTTGTATGTTGACAGCGCCAGAAAAGAGATAGATGGATACGCTGAAGCATTCTATCGGCTCGATTCAGAAACCTATCAAACTCTGTATAATGAGTATCTGGTTGCCCTTGAAGAAAACCGCAGCTCATTGCCTGCAAATGTTGTTGAACACTTGGAGATGCAATAAAACACAATTATGGCAGCCAAAAAACCAAAATACAAACTCCTTTTTATTGTCGGCTTCCCGCGCAGCGGTACAACCTGGACGATGTGGCTTCTGGGTCAACATCCGTCTGCAGTCGTTTGCTTTCACTCTGGTTTTTTTCACGCTTTGAAGCCCGTCCGGGAGTGGTGGAAAGATACCGGTGGGCATGGCAAGAGCGTTTATACCTATGCCAAAAACGACAAAAATAGTAAGGTAGACGAATCTAAAGTAAAATTAAACAGCATCCTCTCGCTTGAGGAATTTTATAAACACTCCCGGCCCCTGGCAGGCTACGTTTTCGACCAGATGGCGAGTTGCAGCCCTGACACTAAAGTGGTGGTTGAAAAAACCCCGGAGAATCTTGTGTTTTCGGAGTGGATTCTCAAAATTTTCCCCGATGCCTACATCCTGCATGTTATTCGGGATCCGCGCAGCATATTTCCATCGCTTCGTAATGCCGCCTATTCATGGGCGCCGATTCATGAGCTACCTGTAGCTCCAAATCCAATCGAAGTTGCAAAAGGGTGGATGTCATACCTTGAGCGCGGGAGAAAACTGAGTCAAATGACTGATAGATATAAAGAGGTTCACTATGAGGCATTGTCGAAAAATGGCAGCGCAGAGTTGCAGGAAATTTATTCCTGGCTAAACCTTCCTGCCGATCAATCTTTTTGCGACCAGGTCGTGGAAGCAGGCACCCTGGACAAACTTCGGAAACAAAAAGGGCTGGCGCCCAAAGGTTTTTTTCGAAAGGGAAGTGCGGAAGGATGGCGGGATGAGTTGTCGCTTTCGGACAAGAAAGTTATGGAATATATTGCTGGCGACCTTCTCGATGAGATGGGATATGAACTCACCACTGACCGTTTAACACATAAACCGTTTCGACTTCGAATGTATGAGGGAACTTCAAAAATCGTTCAAAAATTTGCACGTGCCCCGGCTTACTTGTCAAGAAGAGCATCCAAAATAAACCCCTTAAATGGACGTCTGAATCCCAATAAACAAATGCAGGTATTGAAGAAAACCTTAATTGAAATGTCGAAATGAGGAGAGGTGTAGAAATGTCCGAGGTTCCTGCTCAGGATTCAAGTCTCCAAAACGGGTCGGGTAAATCTGAAGAGAATTCGTACCGGCCGACAATTGCCATTACCTATCCATTTCCTTTAGGAGAGGCGAGCGGCGGCTCTAGAATGACCCGTGAAATCGCACGTCATCTCGCTAAGCTGGGAGCTCATGTTATAATACTCCCGGTTTCAACAAACGCTCTGGATAGAGGTTTCCCAAGATCGGAGGTGGATGAAAAGCGTCTGGGGTTTGAGTTTGACCGGGATCTGGCGAAATTTTCGATTGACATCATCCGCGTCCCACAAAATCGTTTGTACATGCAACTTGATGGCTTTTCGGTAAGAAAGGTTCTGAGAAATATTCTTAAGCATAGGAAAATAGATGTCGTCTTAAGCTACTATCATGAAGGAGCTTTTTTGCCTTCGTTGCTGGCTTCGCAGAATGTCAAGTTCGGTTATATTTCAACCTGGATGACATACGAAAGATTGGCAAAAAATGGTAGACGGGGATTTCGCGGACTAGTGAGTAACTGGAGGAATCAACGCCTGTTAATTAACCCACACCAGCGGGCCGACATTCTCTTTGCTACATCTCATCATACACGCGGGCAGTTAATTGATATTATCGGTGTAAATGAGCAGCGGGTTAATGTTTGTTATCTCGGAGTGGACCCGGCTTTTACTGAGATACGCCGACACCGGCCAAAAGAGATAACCAATTTCGTTTTTGTCGGGAGAATTATTCCAACCAAAGGCTTTGCCGATGCGATAGAGGCACTTGGCCGCCTGGCAAAACGAGGATTTAAGAATTGGACTTTTCGCATCGTGGGCGAAGGGAGAGCTGAGTGGGCACGACAAGCAGCTTCTGAGAACGGCATCGGCAGCAAGGTTACCGTTTGCAACGCTGTTGACGATCAGGGGCTCCGCCGTGAATTTGAGCAGGCGCATTTAGCCATTATGCCCTCATATAATGAAGCTTTCGGCCTGGCTTTTGCGGAAGCTCAGGCCGCGGGTATCCCTGTTATTGCCTACGAGACAGGCTCGGTGCCGGAAGTCATTGAAAATAATGTCACAGGCTGGTTAGCGCCGCTACAGCAGGTGGATCAACTTACAGATTGTATAGAAAAAGCAATTCAAGATCCAGAGACTACATATCGAGCCGGTCTTGCAGGCCGTGAGCGAGTCAAACGAATGTTTACATGGGAGAAAACTGCGCAAACGATCCTTGCAGGAATTCAGAATTTGAAAGTAGTTGCAGACAAACCAAAAAAATCCAGGGTCGAGATTGATGAAAGCTGAACGATATTGGCGAAAAATGCTTAAAGGAGTTACAATTCCCACACCCTTAATGGTTGACAAGTCCTCCAGTAGCTTGTCAGCAGAGAGAACCCATGCACGGCATGAAGTTAACCTGTCCGAGGCGAATACCGCTAAGCTGCGATCTTTTGTCCGGGGCAATAAGTTGAGTTTCGAGGTCCTGGTTCAAGGCGTATGGGGATTGCTATTGAGTCGGTATAGTGGCGAGGAGGACGTGCTTTTTGGGGTTAAGTCGGAAACGAATATTTTCCCCGTTCGGGTAAAGGTTGCAGCGAAAACGCCGGTACTTGTCTGGTTAAAACAGTTTCATGATCAGCAGATCGAAGATGTCCAGGCAAAAGGCTTTTCTTTAAATGAGATTCGATCCTGGAGTGAGATTCCACCTGACCTGCCCTTTTTCGAAAGTTTAGTATCGTTTGGTAATCTTGGCGAGGATGATGGAAGCAAGTTTCCTCTTATTTTAACCGCATTACTGAATTCTGCCCTAACCCTGAAAATCGATTACCATGACAACCGTTTTGATGGGTCAGCCATCGTCAGAATGCTGGGTCATCTGCAAACTTTACTCGTTGGAATAATCGACAATGCCGAACAGCCGATCAGCAGGCTGCCGCTCTTGACGGATGCGGAGCTGCATCAAGCTCAGGTAGAGTGGAACGATACGTTGGTTGATTATCCCGAAGACAAATGTCTCCACGAACTATTTGAAGCAAAGGTAGAGTTTGCTCCGGATAAAGTGGCTGTGATGTTTGAAGAGAAGCAAATGACCTACCGGGAACTTAATCAGCGAGCCAACCAATTGGCCCACTATCTTCAGCGCCTGGGGGTAGGTCCGGACATCGTTGTTGGAATGTTCATGGAAAGGTCTTTGGAAATGGTTGTGGGTCTCTATGGTATCCTCAAAGCCGGCGGAGCCTATGTTCCGCTCGACCCTTCGTACCCAAAAGATCGTTTGGCGTTTATGGTTGAGGATACTCAAGTTCCGGTGTTACTGACCCGGCAAGACCTGGTTGCAAGGTTGCCGGAGCATAAAGCCAAAACAGTTGTTATTGACTCGGAATGGGAAAAAATCAGCCGGGAAAGTGCAGAGAATCCGAAGAGCGGTGTGACGCCTGAGCATCTTGCTTACGTTATTTATACTTCCGGCTCTACGGGCAGGCCTAAAGGCGCTGTTCTGAATCACCGCGGCCGGGTAAATAATTTTTGTGATTTTAACCGGCGTTACTCCGTTGGTTCGGGTGATAAAGTACTCGGTTTGGCCTCCTTGAGTTTTGATATGCATGCCTACGATAACTTTGGACTTATGGCTGCAGGAGGTGCGAATGTTATTCTCGAAAGTTCAGCAATTTTAGAACCGGCACGTTGGGCCGAACTGATAATCCAACATGAAATTACGGTCTGGCATTCAGTCCCGGCTTTGCTGGAAATGTATGTAAATTACATTAGTGAGCGGCCTGAACTTTGGCCGAAATCTCTGCGGCTGGTGCTACTTGGCGGCGATTGGATTCCGGTAAATCTTCCCGACCGGCTCAAATCAATGGTTGCAGATGTCCACGTTGTGAGTATGGGCGGCGCCACCGAGTGCTCGATGGATTCCACGATTTATGATATCGAAGAGCCTTCTTCTGCGTGGAAAAGCATCCCTTATGGCGTGCCCATGGCCAACCAACTGTCTTACGTTTTAGACCCGAATTTCAATTTACTTCCAATTGGAGTTCCGGGTGAACTCTACCTTGGCGGAGTTGGTGTGGGTCGAGGATATCTCAACCGCCCGCAACTGACTGCACAAAAATTTGTGCCGAACCCTTTTTGCAGTATTCCGGGAGATCGCATGTATCGGACAGGCGACTTAGCCTGCTATATGCCCGACGGCAATCTTGAGCTGCTCGGTCGAATTGATTTTCAGGTCAAGATTAGAGGCTACCGGGTTGAGTTAGGTGAAATCATCTCGACTTTATGTCAACACACGGGTGTCAAAGAAGCCATTGTTGTCGCTAAGGATATTGAAGAAGGCGTTCCGGCAAAGGGTAAGCAACTTGTCGGCTATGTCGTGCCGGAGGCAGAATTGAATGGCTCGGTTGAATCTGGGTCAAAAGGTCAGGACGATGAGCAGGTTTCACAATGGCAGCGAATATATAATGAAACGTATACCGAAACCAGCGATACCGGCGATCCAACTTTCAACATTAGCACCTGGAACAGCAGTTACACAGGGTTGCAAATTGCGGAAGAAGAAATGCGCGAATGGGCGAAACAGTCCGTGGACCGAATTCTGGCGTTAAAACCAAAACGTGTTCTGGAGATCGCTTGCGGCACTGGTTTGCTGCTTTTCCGGGTCGCACCACATTGTGAGAAATATACTGGAATCGATTTCTCCGAGGCCGGTTTGAATTATATCCGCAGGCAACTGGAAAAACCCGAATTGCGAATGCCCCAGGTAAGTCTGATACAAAGGATGGCGGATAACTTTGAGGGAAGCGAAGAAAATTCAGTCGACGTCGCTATTCTCCATTCTGTTGTGCAGCTTTTCCCAAGCATTGATTATCTCGTGCGTGTTCTTGAAGGTGCGGTTAATGTGGTTGAGCCTGGTGGTTTTATCTTTGTTGGAGATGTCATTAGTT
>SMXC01000046.1 GCA_004356825.1 Caldithrix sp. | reverse complement strand
ACTTCACGAAACCGTGCTGACCGGAAAGATATCCGCCAACATTATTATCACTGAACCCAGCGCCGCTGAAATTTTCATGCCGCGTTTCAGCGAAAACTCTTCCACGAAAGCTTGAAGATACGACTCTTCTCTTCACGTTGGTACTGAGCACTTCAAAGGACCAGACGGCCGCAGGCAGAGGAATACCTGAAGCAAAATAACCCTGCACCATCGCCTGATGTTCTCCGGACGGTAAATTTGTTATACCGTAAGTTAGTAAATTTTCGGTAATTTCAATATCCCGGGTTACGTTCAGTCCGTCGATCGAAAGTATGACGCTGCTCAAGTCTATCGGGTCGCCATCGGCCAGAAAGGATACAGCGATGATGACTTCCTCTCCGACATTGAAGCGTTCTCCCGTTTCCGGGCTTAGAACCAAAATCGGAGACAATTCATCGAACGGGTCAATAGGACGAGTGTCTTTTTGTGCAAGCTCGGGAATAAACTCGGCGCGCGGTTGATTCGGAAGTAGAGTTACGGGTTCTTCAGATTGTTGAACAGACTCGGCACTGCCGGTCACGGGAACAATCATTGGATTTCCATAGGGATTAAATTTCGGGTAGGTTACTACTTTCTGATCAGTCAACAGGGCTAAAATAAAGTATTCCAGGTTTGGCGGTGCAAATCTCGAGGGTGCTAATTCCCCGATGTACCCCGACATACCTGCCGACATCTCGGTATATTCAAATGACTCTCTGCCATCCGACCTGAAATAGAGCCGCATGAAAACGACCCGTTCACCGGTGCCGTCGACTCTGGCTTCAACGGAAAATTTTTTATTCGCCTCCTGCGAGGCAGTGGGAACATGAATAATTGATCCGGTTTGAGTAAATCCCCCTTTAACTAAAGTTAAAATCCCAACGGAAATTAACAGTATCTTGAATTTCATAATACCTCTGTTTTAAATCTTACTTAGCCTTCGGCAAAATATAATTTGGTGTCACTTCGGGTGTCAGTCTATTATAGAACTCTCCAAAAAATCTGTTTTTGAGTCGTAAGGCGACATTCATGTCGCCCATTTGCAGTCAATTTCTCGACCTAAATATCGAGTTACATTGCCGATATAACCTTTTTGGGGCCGCTCGAATCGTACTCGCAGAAGTCCATCATCTTAATTGAAATCGAGAATGAGTGATTTTTTATTTCCTTGCGCATCTTCAAATTCAATTCTGAGTTTTGAGCCGTCCTCTTCTTCGCTTAAATCAAATATGCTGTCAGGGTCAACCTGAAGCCGTTGCGGACCAGAAGTCTGGGTCAATTGCACCAGTTGGTTCGCGCCCACCGCCATGGTGCCAAATTGATTGGCAACCTGTAACAACCCTTCCTGACAATAGACAAAGAAATTATTATCCTCAAAAAGACAATTGAATGTCGTGCCCTTAACCGTGGCCACTCCGGAGGGCGTCTCGATCCGCATCTCGGTTTTCTGCCTGGTGACTTTGGCCCAAATCTGACCGAAGCTCAAAGTCAGTCTCTTGACGATACCTTTTTTCTCCCGTTTGCCTCTAATCGTCACACTGGAATTGGAGCGGATTTTTATCTGGGTTTTGTCGTCTGTGAAAATCAGGGCCGCCAATGAGTTCTTGCCGGTTTTTATTATCTCACCGTCATCCAACCGATTCCCACGTTTGGCTCTGACATAGCCCCGTTGGGACGGACTTTTTATCCCCACAGTTCCTTTGGTTTTTAGAACCAACGCGATGTCTTTATTATCTGCCGACAGGAACGACGGAGAGATTAACATGCCACAAACTAAAAGTGTAAAAACCGAATGATTGATTCTTTTCATAATATCCCTCAAAATTTAGCTCAAAATTCGTTCATCTTATTCAACTGAATAGCCGGAATATTGCGATTTTAACTTTTGCAGTCTGGTTAAAATTTCCGTAAGCGTGACTTCTTTGCCATCCATCGTCATTCCCCTTGGCTGGTATTCCGACAACTCGCCATTTTCACCAAAAAGTTTTTCGTAATCGGATTCGAGCAAGTTTCTCACTCTGAGTAACAGTCACTTGAGCGGATGCACTGATCGTCCAGGATATAACAAAAGAACCGTCAGCGTTTTTAAAATTGTTTTCATAGTCCATCCCTCGTTTGGGAAAAGTGTGCGGTTGCAATGTTTAGTCAAGCAAATTAGATACCAAAACCCGGTTAGTGGGTAAACTAACCACGGATGTGTGACAAAAACAATTAAATGTCTCACTCCAATACACTTAATAAGATACGGCAAGTAGTTGAAAATGAAGAAAAGTTACCGGTAAGAGATTGATTATATCGCTGATACAGCTCCAAGATTCAGGGAATACGGACATATGGAAACAGGGCGCCATCATGTGCCCCTACTCCCTTAGACCTTATTCCCTTATACCTTAAACTTGGTGTTGCTGCGGCTCCGCCGCGTTAGTAACTGACAAGTTATTTTCTGCCATTTTTTGGCAGGAAATTGCAAATAACAAGACTCAAAAAACAAATAATAATCAAATTCAAAATATCCATGCCAAAAAATTGCCTATCTATAGGTCGGTTTATAATGGGTTTATGTTTTAAAATTATTGAGATTTGGAATTTATTTGATATTTGGGATTTTGTTTATTGGAATTCCTGGTTTATCCAGGTTAGGAATTAATCAGGTTAGGCGCCGCCATAAAGTAACGTAAGGACTATTATCCAAATTGGCCCAAAAATATAAGGCAGGATTCTCCACGCAATCACAATCCCCAGGAAAGAATACATTGGCTGGCTTAAGAAGTTGGTAAACTTGAAGGCGGTTTGTTCGGACATAAAAAGAGTGATTACACCGCTGCCATCCAGAGGTGGGACTGGCAGCAGGTTGAAGACCAGTAGAAGCAGATTTAGCATTAAAAATACGCTGAGCAATTTTGCCAAACCGCTCCAGATTCCGGCATTTCCGACAACGATTCCGGTAAAGTTAAAAACCTCCGGCTTGAGAAAAACACCGGATGCCAAACCTATTTTGATGAGGATGAAAGCAACAGAAAAAATCAGAAAATTGGCGGCGGGTCCGGCGGCGGCCATCCAGGCTGCCCGGCGGGGATACTTCGCTGCCCATTGCGGATCGTAAGGAGCGCTTGCCCAGCCGATCATCCAGCCCGCCATCACAAAAGAGAAAATCGGCACCAGCACGGTCCCAAACGGCGAGCGCAAAATATGTGGAATCGGATTCAGAGTGACTTGTCCACCGTGGTAAGCAGTTAAATCACCACCTTTCATGGCAGCCAGAGCATGGGACGCTTCATGAGCCGTAAACGAAAACAAAAACGCCACATACCAGATGAACATTTCAGCGATATTTATATCAGACATGAAATGAAAGTAAGTATCGTGGGAGTTAAAGTCAACCCATTCGCCGGCAAGGGAAATGGTGATGTCTGTTGGAAAATGACAGCGTCAGCGATGTTTCCACTCTTCTAAGAGGAGAGTGGGCCACAAATCCAGTCCCAATTTGTTTAGAAATTTACTTGCGAAATCCTGGAAAAAATTGTATCTTTTTTCAGATTAAAAAATCGTTCGGAATTCAAATTCAGGAGAATCCCTTCATGTTCTTTCGTATGCTTTACGATAGTAAACTCGCGCAAGCCTGTTATTTCATCGGTTGTCAGCAAACCGGCGATGCTATCGTCATCGATCCGCAGCGCGATGTCAACCGCTATTTAGATCTTGCCCGAAAGGAGAATATGAGGATAAGCGCAATCACCGAAACTCACATCCATGCTGATTTTCTTTCCGGCGCTCGCGAGCTCGCGCAACAAACAGATGCCAAACTCTATCTTTCAGATGAAGGCGGGCCGGATTGGCGTTACGAATGGCTTGATAAGAAGCAAGGAGGCGGCAGCTACCTCCATCAATTATTGAAAGACGGCGATACTTTCAAAGTGGGCAACATTCAATTTCAAGCGGTGTTTACACCGGGGCACACACCGGAGCATTTAAGTTACCTGGTTACCGACCTTGGCGGCGGCGCCTCAGAGCCGATGGGCATTGCCAGCGGCGATTTTGTCTTCGTCGGCGATGTTGGGCGGCCGGATTTGCTGGAAATTGCCGCGGGACAAAGCGGGATTAAAGAAAAGTCCGCCCAGATGCTTTTTCAATCGATCAAGAAATTTCAAGGCCTGCCGGATTATCTGCAAATGTGGCCTGGCCACGGCGCCGGCAGCGCCTGCGGCAAAGCCTTAGGTGCGGTACCGCAGTCTACAGTCGGTTATGAAAAGAAATTTAATGCAGCAATTAGTCTCGCCACAGATGAAACGAAGTTCGTGAAAGCAATTCTGGAAGGTCAACCCGAACCGCCGCTCTATTTTGGCCGCATGAAAGTTGAAAATCGTGACGGCCCGGCGCTGCTTGGCAAACTGCCTGAGCCGAAGCAATTAAATGCAGACGCACTTAAAAATATAGTAACGGAAAAAATCTCGCTGCTCGACGCCCGCCTTTGGCCGGACTTTGCCGAAGGTCATCTGCCGGGCGCGCTGTTCACGCCCCTCAACACAGCGTTTCCCACCATCGCCGGTTCTTATGTTGAACCGGGAAAACCCATCTATTTAATCATCGAAGAAAACCAGGTCGAAGAAGCCGTGACCGATTTGATTCACGTTGGCCTGGATGAAATCGTCGGCTACGCCACTCGCGAAACTTTGAGACTTTATGCGGCCAACGGTGGCGAGCTGCAAAAATCAAAATACAGAAACATGACTGAAATCAAGAATCAACTGAATGACGAAAGCGTGCAAATTCTCGATGTCCGCCGTGCGGACGAATACGAAGCAGGGCATCTGCCCAACACGATAAACATCGCCCACACCCGGCTGCTCGCCGAACTCGACAAAATTCCGAGAGACAAGCCTTTGCTCGTGCACTGTCTTTCGGGCGGGCGCTCCGCTTATGCGACCGGCATGCTGCAAAGCCACGGTTTTGATGCGACCCAGCTTGATGGCGGGTATGAGGCGTGGCAAAAAGCAGGGGGAGAAGTCGTGGTGGGTTAGGCCTTAAGCACCCTATATCGACAAAACTTTGCCGATAATTTGATTGACAATCTACGATTGGAGAAATTGCGCTTCTTTTAAAAATGGCATATTTTAGATTGTATTTCAAGTCGCGGAAATTTTATATACGATATAAGATTGACGATTTACGATCAACAAGCAGCGATAACTCTGTCCTTTCCACACCAGAAACCCCGAACGCCAAGGACTGAGACCAAAATAATATTTCCATAAAAATCTTGATTACGAGCTCAAACCGAGTTAAAGTTGGCAAGTTTATTTCGATCAAATTCCTAAAGACACAGGCAGGGTGGGTCAGACAGGTAGGGTAGGTCAGTTTTTATTGACCCGCCACCTCCCTCATCACTTGCTTTTTTAAAACTGCTGCTCACTAACGTCTCGGTCATTATCCTCACGGCTGGGGCGTGCGTAGGCTTAGATTTTCCCGAAAAACAAACGTTCGGGGAATAGGTGGGTCAAGAAAACTGACCCACCCTACGGGACTAAATTTCTGCTATCCCAACATTCCCAGCCTCTAAAACAAATGTCACAATACATTCGCGCAAAAACACCTGGAGGTCTATATTT
>SMXC01000045.1 GCA_004356825.1 Caldithrix sp. | reverse complement strand
GTTGAACGCAAAGCTGATGACCAGGTTGGCGCTTTAAAAACTCACCTTGAATTGCTTAAGAATCCAACGGTTATTTTGTTTTTCCTGGGGATATTCACTTATGTAGGACTAGAGCAGGGGGTGGCAAACTGGATCTCTCAATTCCTGAACAAATACCATGGCTACGATCCACAAACGACTGGCGCTAAAACGGTCGCCTGGTTCTGGGGGCTGATGACCATTGGCGGCGGGGTTGGTATCGTGCTGTTGAAATTATTGGATAGCAAAATAGTGCTGGTTATATTCACCATTGCGGCGATTATGAGTTTAACCGCGGCCCTGTTTATGTCCGGATCGGTTGCATTGATTGCTTTTCCTCTGGTCGGCTTTTTTTCCTCAGTCATGTACCCGGTTATATTTTCCCTGGCGCTCAATTCGGTCGAGGAGCACCATGGCAGTTTTTCAGGAATTCTGGTCACGGCCATTGTCGGTGGCGCCGTCGTGCCGCTGATTGTCGGTGGACTCGGAGATCTCATGGGTTTGAGAAATGGCATGCTGTTTTTATTTCTGCCGATGGCGTACATTTTGAGTATCGGATTCTGGGCGAAACCCCTGATTAAAAATGTAACCGTCGAATTTGGGAAAAAGGAAGCCGCTCTGTAAACGGGAAAAGGTTCTGACCACCACAGGTGCAAAAATTCTTTCACGTGTCTTTTTTTTAAAAATTCACCCGAGTGGTTTCATTCAAGTCGTTAGCGGTAATCCCGGTGGAATTCAAGTCCAAATCAATTAAAGACCTACACCGTTACTTGGAGGAAAGTTAGAATGACCCAGAGATCTTCAGACCTTAAATAGACTGAAACATTATATTGCAAGATGTTCAGTCAGAAATGAGAAGGTTTCAAAGTGGTCAGTAGGAATGCAAATAGAGCATTGTCTCCTCGGAACGATGGGAATATGTAGTGCGCTGGTTAATTCAAAGCCCTATACCGGCAAGATAAAAAAGGGTCTCTGGCGTCGGCTCGTATTTCTAACCGGCATAATTCCGCGTGGGCGTGCCAAGTCCCCCAAGGCAGTAATACCGACTGATCAAGCAACTGAATCGGGGTTGCGGGAACTTCTGGCAGAAGCTGGCCTGTCAGCCCAAAAAGCAGCCGAATCAGATTGCGATTGTTGGTGGAAACATTTTTCATTTGGTGTGATGAAAAGAGATGAGGCTTTGAAATTTGTAGAGATTCACAATAAACATCATTTAAAAATTATTTTTGATATATTATCCAATCACTAATAAGGTAATTGAACGGATGCTCTTTCGGGCCGCCACTCGTTCTGTCGTTATTGGTTAAGCCGTTCAATAAAGACTTCCTTATATAAAGACTTCCTTACTGTTGATTTGTGAACGATGAAAGAAAAAAATATATTAGGACTTGATTTAGGCGGTACCAACGCCCGTGTGGGATTAGTACGAAATCAACAGCTCGGGGGGGTGTCCTCAATCAAAATTAATTCTAACGGCACAGTAAATGAGATCCTGAAACAAATATTTGGATTAATCGATGAAGCGAAGCCTGAAAACCTTGACGGCATTGGTATAGGCGTCCCCGGTGTGGTGGATATCGAAGGAATCGTTTATGATGTGCAGAATATACCATCCTGGAAGGAAGTGCCCATTAAGTCCATAATGGAAGAAAGGTATGCTACCCCCGCATTTGTAAATAACGATGCCAATTGTTTTGTGCTGGGCGAAAAATATTTCGGCAAGGGTGTTGGGTATCAATCATTAATAGGACTTATCCTGGGGACGGGCTTCGGCGGTGGTGTCATTGTCGACGGCAAGTCATACGCCGGGGTAAATTGCGGTGCCGGAGAATTCGGCATGGTCCCTTATCTGGACAGTATTTATGAGCACTACTGCTGCGGCCAATTTTTCACCAGGAATTTCAAGCAAACAGGCGAAGAGGTTTTTCAGCGAGCCGTGCGGGATGAAGAAGAAGCTTTGAAAATGTGGACAGAGTTCGGCCGCCATTTGGGGAATGGTATTAAGACGATTCTTTATACATATGACCCTGAGATAATCATATTTGGCGGCTCAGTTCGGAAAGCCTTCCGCTTTTTCGAAGAAGCCATGTGGGAATCCATAGAATCCTTCAAATATTCGAATTCAATCAAACGCTTGAAGATCGAAGTCTCAGAACTTGACCATATAGCAATATTGGGAGCAGCTGCCCTTTATTATGATGCTGAAAAGACTTCGAGTTGATTTTTTCATTTTACAAATTGCCACAGAGACACTGAGAAGATTGAGATTGAAAAAATGATATACAACTAATACTCAGTGATTTCTCTGTGCTGTGGGGCATACTTAGGACTGGACACACCAAACATGAAAAAAATAATCTTAATTACAATAATTCATTTACTTGCATTTGTCGGATCTTCATTGGCTCAGTCAAGCCTTCCTCTGACGGTGAATCAACCCATTGCAGGAGCGCCTTTGACCCTGGGAATCCCCTTTCCGAAAGGCATCTTGCATTCACCCGACCATGTTCGGATTTTAAATGCAAAAGGTAAAGAGATCCCTTCTCAAATTACCGAGGTTACCACCTGGATGCCCGCTGATGAAAGTATTAAATGGATCTGGGTCTTCTTCTTTTGCGAAGATTCAGACCGTTATTTCCTGGAGTATGGAAAGAACGTTGTTCGCGCCCCGATACCGAGTGAAAGGATTGCCGTAAACAATAACCAGCGTGCAAATGGTTATCTTACCATCTCAACCGGACCGCTTCGGTTCCGAATAAACAAGGGCGGCAACGGCTTTTTAGACAAAGTGGAACTCGATCTGGCCGGAAATGGATTTGATGAAAATGACCTCATAGCTGAAGGACCCGAAGGGCGGGGTTCATTCCTCGATATTCTCGACGATATCGGACTCGATAAATCAAAGGCGGTGATCAAAAGAAATTGGATTGAAAAAGGTTCAGGCCCCCTGCACATGATAATCAGAGCGGAAGGTGAATATCAATACTCGCGGGACGATAATAATCCCTCGCCATTTGTGCTGAGGGTGCATGCCTATGCCGGGAAGTCTTATGTTCGTGTGTTATACACACTGACCTATACCGGAGAACCCGATAAACACAAACCTTTTGAAGGTGAACATGCCTTGATTGCTACCTCTGAAAATGTCGTTGATGAGGAGACTTTGGTGGGTGATCCGGGCTGGACGCAACCGAATGACAGGATAGCCGCAGCCGGTCTCTCTCTTGATTATAAATTGTCGGGTGAACTGAATTATCTAACCTCTTATCGCAAAGGCGAGTGGTGGCAGCCGGGGGACCGGCAGTTTTTCGAAACCACGGTAGCCTTGCAAAAAGAGCTGTCAATCCTTCAGTCCGGCCCAAAACCGAGCCGTATGCCACCCGTCCCGAATTCTACACCGGAAGAAAGAATCGATGGTTTTTTCGCCAGGATTGCTTCGGATTCTGAAACTCTGGTTGAGTCCTCTAAAGCTGATGGTTGGATCGATATCTCTGACCAGCGCTGGGGAATCAGCGTTGGCATGCGACATTTTTTCGAAGAATACCCAAAAGAAATCGGTCTGAATGTCGCTGGAAAAGAAGTGACTGCCTTTACCTGGTCTCCCCAGGCCGAACCGATGATTTTTGCCCGCCTGTCGAGTGACCTGGATGGCGGCATGGTCAGTAATTTTGCCCAGGGATTAACCAAGACAACGGAGCTGGTTTACAACTTTCACAAAGCCGGGGAGAGTCGCGCTGATATCGAGAACAAAATGCGCTATTTCCTCGATCCGCCCATCGCCCATGCTGCGCCCGAGTGGTATGCGAATAGTGAAGTCTACGGTTCATTTGCACCGGCTTCGGAGAAATTCCCGGAATTTGAGCGGGGGATGGACTACAAGTTCAAGTGGATGCTTTTCAACCAGAACTGGGAACCCTGGTATGGTATGTTTGACTATGGCGACCGGAAAACATACTACTATAACATGGATTGGATCCTGTGGAATAATAACGAGCCCGGTCAGGATTACATGCGCTGGCTGCACTTTATGCGAACCGGGGATCGAGAAATCTTCCTCTCCGCGGAAGCGGCCAGCCGCCATAGTATGGATGTAGATAATATTCACTGGCCCGCCGATCCGGAATATATTGGTGATTCGAATTACTCGCTCGACTACTGGAAGATGAAGGAACAGCCGCAGGGCAACCCCTATCTTGGAATGGGCGCCCGCGAGGGCAGGCAGCACTGGGGAACTTTATACAGTGCCCATGTCTGGACCATGGGCTGGATAGCTTCTTACTATCTGAATGGATATCACCGTGGATTGGAAGTCGCTAAATTAACCGCAGAAACCTACCTGAAGCACATTTGGGGTGAGCACGATTTACGGGGAAGGCGCCTGTACCTGTCAGTCTGGAACCTGGCGGAGATATATGACGCGACCAAGGACGAACGCTATTTTACCGAGTTGAAAGATCGGGTGAACATAATGTTGAGCTTGCAGCAGCCGCAGGGCGGCAGCCTCGTGCTTGATCGTTACGGTTATGCACAGGTCTATGTCTCCCACGGATTACGAAAATACTTACAACTTACCGGAGAACAAAGGGTTCAATCAGCTCTGGTACGTCATGCACGGTGGCTGCGCGACGTCCCGCCACGCAACCATGGAATGGAATCGTTTTTATCGACCATTCACAGTTTGTTACTTGGATATAAATTATCAGGAGAGCCAAGCCTGTTCCGGGAAGCCGTTAAAAGAGCGGAAGTATTGAAAACAGACAAACTTACCGATCCGAACCTCTTTGATGGATCGCATACCCAACTTGAGCTTTTTAACGCGCTTGAAAGTGTGGATCATATGCCCCCCAGTGAGCAGGCGCCCGACCGGCGTCCGAACTGGACGCTTAACGGAGGCTCAAGAGTTTTCGGCTGGACACACGCTTATAATATACCCTATTTACTATATTGGCTGGAAAAAGAAGGATACCCGGAGGATTAAATGTTAGTTGTTATAAAAGATAATTTTGAAGAAATGAGCAAAGAGTCGGCAAAATTACTTGCAAGTCTGGTGCGTAGAAAGCCGGATTGTGTTCTGGGATTTGCAACGGGAAGTACGCCACTGGGGATGTATAAAGAGTTGATTCGCTTGCACAAAGAAGAGGGGTTGGACTTTTCAAAGGTTATTACATTTAACCTGGACGAGTATGTTGGCCTGCCACCCTCTCATGAACAAAGCTACCATTATTTCATGTGGGAAAATTTGTTTAAACATATCAATGTGGATCCACGACATGTTCATATTCCTATGGGAATGGCGGAAAATATTGAAGAATTTTGTCTATGGTATGAAGAAAAAATTGACGAGTGTGGCGGCATCGACTTACAAATTCTGGGAATTGGCGCAAACGGTCATATCGCTTTTAATGAGCCCGGATCTTCCCTGGGGTCAAGAACGCGAATAAAAACCCTCAGCGATCAAACCTGCGAGGACAATGCCCGTTTTTTTGAAAATAAAGACGAGGTACCCAAATATGCAATTACCATGGGGGTGGGCACCATCATGCAGGCGCATGAACTCCTGTTAATGGCCAGTGGTGTTGCAAAAGCGGACGCAATAAAAGCAACTGTTGAGGGTCCCATCATGGCAAAATACCCGGCGACAATTGTACAGCTCCATGAATTTGCGACTGTCCTGGTTGATAGAGACGCCGCGTCCAAACTTGAAGGAAGCTACTCGGGATTTTGATACTTCTTTATGAAACCTCAAGTCCGCAAAATGTCAAAACTAACCTTAGTGCTATTTCAAAAATCTTTGTAGGGATTGCATGTTTGGAGTTCACGCTTTAGCGTGTTTTGTGCATTGCAGATATGACAGCCTAAAGGCTGAACTCCGAACTCACAGCTCGGGTTATTCATTCAAAAACAGGACTGATCTTTGCAAAACAAAAACGAAAGTTATTCAAAGCGTCAATTAATCGGTTTTGTTATCGCTTTGCCGCTTTTCATCAGCTTGTTACTGATTGATGCGCCTGAAGGGTTGGCGGTTGAGGGTTGGCGTGTTTTTGCAGTTGCCGTGCTCATGGCAATTCTCTGGATGACAGAATCTATCCCCATTCCTGTAACGGCCTTGCTGCCGCTAATTTTATTTCCCTTTTTAGGTGTGACAGCATTTGGCAATGTGGCGGCGAGTTACGCCAACAGTAATGTGTTTCTTTTTATGGGGGGATTTTTTATCGCAATCTCAATGCAGAAATGGGGGTTACATCGCCGGATCGCGCTCTATCTCATCTGGGCAATCGGCTCGAGTCCCCGCCGGATCATTCTTGGTTTTATGGTGGCAACTGCTTCCTTGTCCATGTGGATTTCAAACACCGCCACAACGATGCTGTTGTATCCGATTGGTCTGGCGGTCATTCTGCAATTAGTGGAGAGTCGGGAGGGTGATGAATCGGGGTCTGACAAATCCATTTCGAATTTCAGAACCGCCCTGATGCTCGGTATTGCTTATGCGGCCAGCATTGGCGGCATCTCAACACTCGTCGGCACGCCGCCAAACATCGTTTTCGTTAGCGCTTTTTCAAAACTCTATCCCGAAGCGCCTGAAATTAGTTTCTTCACCTGGTTTGTGGCCGGCTTTCTTTTACTCCTGTTGTTCTTGCCGATATGCTGGATTGTCCTTACCAGAATTACGTTCAAGATAAGTAACAAAAGCTCTCCCGGGGGCAGACAAGTGATTCGTGAAGAACTTAATAAGCTTGGACCCATGTTAATACAAGAAAAACTGGTGGCTGTTGTGTTCTCGGCGACTGCACTTGCCTGGATAACCAGAAAAGACGTGACCATCGGATCTACCACATTGCAGGGATGGTCCTCTATGCTCGACGCCTCCGATTTTCTGCACGATGGCACGGTTGCGATGTTGGCTGCAATCATATTATTCTGTATTCCGGTTAACCTGAAGAAGGGTAAATTTTTGCTCGATTGGGAATCTGCTGTCAAAATCCCATGGGGCATCTTAATTCTGTTTGGCGGCGGTATTGCGCTTGCCGGCGGTTTCAAGAGCAGCGGTCTAGCAGAGTGGTTCGGCAGCCAGCTATCTTTGTTAGGAGGTGTTCCGGTGCCAATCATGATCTCAATAACATGTACAACCATGACTTTCATGACCGAGCTGACGTCTAACATTGCCACAACCAGCCTCTTCATGCCCATACTTGCCAGCACAGCTGCAGGCATAGGAATGCATCCCCTTTTGTTGATGATCCCGGCGACAATTTCCGCTTCATGTGCGTTCATGCTCCCCGTTGCAACTCCCCCAAACGCCATTATTTTCGCCTCCGGTTACGTCTCAATATCGCAGATGGCCAAAACCGGAATCCTGCTTAATTTAATAGGGATTGTACTGGTCACACTCTTGACCTATTTTGTGGTCGTGCCATTATTTGAAATTTCGACTACTTCTCTGCCGGCGTGGGTTCATTGATGCAGTATCGGGAATTTCTTAACCCGGAATTATCCATAAATTCGTTACAAGTGAGCCGTTCCGGTCTCCTCCCTTTGTGGGCGGATATGGGAAAAAGACGGTCGGGGTCCTCCACGGGCTCCAGGCGCCTCGTCCCGACTTCATTATTATATAAAAATTTAAGGAAAGCCGGGGCGGGGTCGCCCTCCGCTGAATTTTGTGATTACCTTTAAGCATCAAGGCCATCGCTCAAAGCGATGGTCTCGTTTTCTCTCCTTATTTCTACCTTCTTCCGAAACCATAAAAGTCGTCATTCCCGCGCAGGCGGAAATCCATTGCAAATCAACACTCTTAGCGAAGGCAATGGATGCCCGGCTACTCGGGCATGACAATATTGAAGTTTCTTGTCTGAAAGGGTCATTCCTGAATGATTCAGGGTTAAGTCACTATTTTAATATCCGTGCGGTATTTTTCCGTTGCACAAGTAAGTTCGTTTTTTTATATTATTGCACCCTGAAGAATAGTCTCATTTAAAATTTCCCTAAATATGAAAATAAAAGACTTACTGACCGAAAAACGCTTGCACCACCTGGAAGAAATGGTTGCCGAGATTACAGTAGATGAGCTGAAGTCCAAGAGAAAACGAAATGAAATTTTCAAGTTGGTGGAAATATCAACCCCGGCTGATTTTGCTAACGGCCATATCGACGGAGCAATTAATATTCCTTTGGATTTGTTGGCAACCGAAACAAGCAAGCGCTTTAGAAAATTTCAGCAAATTGTTATCTACGTTCAAGAGGCGGCATCGAGTGTTGGCACAGTCGCGGCGGTCAGACTGCAAAGATTAGAGTTTTCAAATGTTGTGTTGCTCAGAGGCGGCAAAGAAGCATGGCGAAATGCCGGGTTGCCGTTGACAGGCCAGGAAGATGCAGAAGGGGAAACAGAAACCACGGAAGAATCGGATCAGACATGGTTAAAATAAAAAGTGTTTATGCAAAAGCCTCCAGGGAAGACGGCCGCCGAATTTTAGTCGATTTGTTTTGGCCGGAAGGCTTAAAAACATGTGAAGCCGGCGTTGATGACTGGCTCAGTGAATTAGGCCCTTCTTATGACTTGCAGCGCTTTCATTACGACACGTCTAATTGGGAAACTTACAGATCGATGTACGAAAAAGAGGTTCTGGGCACCGCTGAAAAAAAGAAATTGCTGGAAAATATTTCTGAGCAATCTAAGAATGACGTCGTGACCCTTTTGTACGGCAGCAGGGACGTCCGGTACAATCATGCGTCTATTCTTAAGGGACTTATTGAAAAATAGCCGGGGGATATTTAGAGTCCTGCCGAAAAAGAGAAAAGTGCGGACTGTAGATCGTAAATCGTCGGTTGTAAATCATATATCGTATATCAGATTCTGCCTCTTGACCTATGCGATTTACGATTTTAGATATTCGATTTTAAAAAAAGCTCGACTGCTCCAATCGGGATTGTCGATCCAAAAATTAAGCGCCTAAGTAAAGTTATAGAGAGGAGAGAAATGGCCAAAGAAAATTTTAAGGTTTATGTTACGAGAATCATACCCCAGCCGGGATTTGACATTTTACACGAAAACTTAACCAATGTTAGAATCAACGAAGAAGACCATCTTTTGAGCCGTGAGGAACTGCTGGAAAATGTTAAGGGGCTTGATGGCCTGCTGCCTTTGTTGACTGAACAGATCGACGGCGAAGTGATGGACGCCGCAGGTAAACAGTTAAAAATCATTGCCAACCATGCGGTTGGGTTTGATAATATCGATGTTCCGGCAGCAACGGAACGCGGGATTATGGTTACCAATACGCCAGGGGTTCTCACGGATGCCACCTCTGATCACGCCTGGGCGCTACTCTTTACTACAGCGCGACGGGTGGTGGAGTCAGACAAGTTCACCCGGGCCGGTAAATACAAGGGGTGGGGACCGATGATGTATTTGGGCGGTGACATCACCGGCAGGACTCTCGGCGTTGTCGGAGCGGGCAGGATCGGGAATGCCGTCGCTGAAAAATCGAGCGGCTTTAAAATGCAAATTCTTTACTGCGACGAATTCCGGAATGAAAATCTTGAAAATGAATACGGCGCGAAGAAAGTTTCTTTTGAGGAGCTGCTAAGTGAAGCCGATTTTGTTTCCGTGCACGTGCCATTGCTCGATAGCACGCACCATTTGTTTAACGACGCCGCTTTTAAACAAATGAAAAAGACCGCATATTTGATTAACACATCCCGCGGCCCGGTCGTGGATGAAGCCGCACTTGTGAGGGCGCTTCAGAACGGTGAAATCGCCGGCGCCGGCATCGATGTTTATGAAGATGAGCCTAAGATTCATCCTGGGTTGACCTCACTTGACAATGCCGTGCTGACGCCGCACACAGCAAGTGCAACCATTGAAACGAGAACAAAAATGGCAACCATGGCGGCCCAGAATCTGGTTGATGGCCTAAAAGGAAAACGGCCGGCCAATTTACTCAATCCGGAAGTACTGACTTGATGCCTGGATACTGGATGCTGGTTTTTAGATGTAGCATCCAGCATCAAGCATCAAGCATCAAGCATCAAGATACTTCTCCTCCCATTTTGCTATAATTTAAATTAACAAAAAAAGCGGCTAAGTGAACTTACTTGACAAACTTGTTGTCTGGACCATTCCGATCGTTCCAAAATTTCTTGTGAGGAAGGTTGCCTCCCGTTATATCGCCGGAACAACTTTGGATGAGGCTGTTGAGGTCATTAAATATCTGCGGGAACAGGGGTGCTGCGCCACCCTCGATGTTTTAGGGGAACACATCGACAAAAGGGAGCAGGCCGAACACGCAGTACAGGAATATTTGCAAATTCTCGATAAAATCGATCAGGAAAACCTCGACTGCAATATTTCCATAAAACTCACAATGCTGGGTCTTAAACTGGATTTGGACTTCTGCCTGGAAAATACCAGGAGACTTGTACAGCGGGCAAAAGAGCTCGGTAATTTCGTACGTATCGATATGGAGGACTCGAGTTGCACCACGGATACCCTGCAAATTTACAGCCGGCTCAAAAAGGACTTCGACAATGTCGGTTTTGTTATTCAAGCATACATGCGCCGGAGCCTGCAGGATGTTCGCGACCAAATGAAAAGCAATTCGAAAATCAATGTACGGGTTTGCAAAGGCATTTATATTGAGCCGCGCGATATTGCCTATAAAGATAAAGAGATTGTCAATTCAAATTACAGTATGTTATTGCAGGAACTGCTTGAAAATGGCAATTACGCCGGTATCGCGACCCACGACGAGAAACTGGTCTGGGCCGCATATAAGACCATTAGTGACCTGCGGCTCTCCAGGGATAAATTCGAATTTCAAATGCTGCTTGGTGTCGATGAGCAGCTTCGTCGTTTGACTCTAAAAGAGGGATACAAGCTGCGGGTTTATGTTCCTTACGGCAAGCAATGGTATGAGTATTCAATTCGCCGTCTGAAGGAAAATCCAAAAATTGCGGGCTACGTGATTAAAAATTTCTTCGGTTTGAAGAATTAAACTTGAGGTAGGAGCAAAAGGTGATCAAACGTGACCGTTTTAATTGATGAAGAATTATTCTCCCACTCCATTTTAATAAAAATCTAATTCGTGTATTGCCATAAGTAACTTTATAGCAAAAGCTACGTCTATAAATTTAACCCGCACTTCAATTTTTCAAATCATTTTTTCACCCAATCAATGAGTACTCCGCTGACCTCTTTTTCCGAAAATTCTGAGAGCTTTTGAAATCTTTTATATCTCTTTTTTAAAGAAAAGGAGAAAATCGTATGAAGAAGAATTGAGTGTAAAATAAAAATGCTCGTCGAGAGCGGCCACTCTCGACGAGCAGGTGTAAAAGCTTAGGATAGCCTCTACAGCCAAATTTAATGTAGGACATTCAATTTCAATTGTCAAGCATTTCCTGCTATCCTCATTGCACCTCACTAGTTAAGTGTTTTTAAACACCTCTAAGAGAAAGGATAGCAGCTATGAAAAAGTTAATTGCTCTAGGGGTCTCCTTAGTAACATTCGTTATTTTATCCTCCCCGGTTTTAGCATCTCATAATAGTAAGGATATTGACCTTACCAATTATTATTTTGAGCTTCTCACATTCAAGGCAAATGAGGAGGACAAAACTTATTTGGAAATCTACTGTCAACTGCCAATGCAGGGATTCAATTTTTCTAAATACGAACTTAGTTACCAGGCGGATTATGGAATTGCAGTAACTCTCTATAATATGTTTGGCAACAAAATAGATTGGGCATTTTATCACGGTTCTGTGACAATCTGGAATTTGGAGGATATTAACTTGCTGACGCCTGAAGTTTTGAAGTTTCCTTTTTTGATTGCGCCCGGTGAGTATAAAATTGACATCCGGATTACCGATCTGCAAAATTTGGAAGATGTCAGAGTAGGCAAAGATATTCTTATTCCTGACTACAAAGGACCTGATTTGAAACTTAGCGATCTGCAGATCGCACATTCCATAAGTTATAGCGCTGACAAGTAGCTCTCAGTTAAAAACAACTGGAAAATAATGCCAAATGGTCGCGGGTATTCGGGGTTGAAAATAAAGCCATTTATGTTTATGCGGAAGTCTATCATCTCGGTTTTGCCAATGACTCCAACAAAGTAATTAGCACGACTCTTACTATTACAAACATGGATGGCATAGAAGTTAAAACCATCAAAATGGATAATAAAAAATTTGGGGATAGCACCGTTCTGGTTGCAAAGATTCCGATTTATGGACTGGCACCCGGTCAGTATAAATTAGATATGAATGTTGAAGATTTAGGAAGTGGACGAGAAGAGGCGAAGTCTGCATATTTTTATATTGACAAGCCAGTATTCCGATTCTCGAGTTTTCGTCAGCCGGGAAAGTGAGTCGCGAACGTGAATAACATCCAAAGATTACAATTTTCCGATTATTTTCAATGTATTTGCAATGGGTGGTGCAGCGTGTTCAGGTGTTGGAAGTATTAGCGTGTTAAAGAGGTGTCTTCCTGAGTTTTTTTACTTTAGATATTCGAAATTCCTTAACACCTTTAACACTCGAACACTCGAACACTCGAACACTCGAACACTCGAACACTCGAACACTCGAACACTCGAACGCCTGAACACTGAGATTATTACCTCACCACCGCTAATTTTCCGGTCGCCTTTTTTCCCTCACCAACCACATAAAAAATATAAACCCCCGAAGAGACCTGGCTGCCGGATTCATCTTTCAGATCCCAGGTCACCCCGCCGTTGCCATCGGTTTCCTCCAAGGTTCGAATGATGTGGCCGGAGGTGGTCATTATCCGCACTTTAGCTTCGCTGGTCAAACCGGCGATGGTGACAAAATCTTGGCCCGAGTCGCTGCGATAAGGATTGGGATAGGCAAAAATATTTGCAAGGTCGGGACTGCTGAAAATAAGTGCGGCGGTATCTCCCTGCCCAAACCTGATCGGCACACCTGTCTCACTGGTTACATTTCTCACCGTGATAAAATAGTTTACTCCAAAAGGGCCAATCGGCGAATCGGGAGCAATGGTCAAAATCACAGTCGTCCCCTTTTGGATCAATAATTCTGCGCGGGATATTTTTACGTTTGGTTCAATCAAATAATTCCCCGGTTCTGAAGCGGAGTTACTATCTAAGGGCTCGTTAAATTCCAGGCTTAGTTGGTTTGCTTGAATCAGCATTGCGCTGACGAGGTAAGGTGCACTTTCCCGGGCTGTTGCGGTAAAGCTAACTGAATTCCTGGTCGTATCGATTGGGGTACCGTCCAGGTCTCTGAGATTATATACCATGATTGTATAATTTCCCGGACTGAGACTAACTTGACTCGTTAAGATAACTTCCTTGCCGGCCTTGTGCGATACGGCTGAACCGGGCGTGCCGATTCCAACAATTTCAAAATTGGTTTGATTGGTTACGGAATTATCCATCGGTTCGCTGAACACTAACTGCACCTGCTGTGGCGGTAAGAAGCTGGCGCTTTCGAGAAAAGGTTTCGAGCCGGGTTTTACTTTCAATGCCGGAGCAGGCAGGCTTGCAACGGGTAATAAAGAGGAATCGATTGCACTGACCGCGTACCAGTAAACTGTATCGGTTTGCACGGTCGCATCTAAAAATATTTGATTCTGAGTTTGGTCAAATAGGGCAAGATTGTTGCGATCGCTGCCGCGGTAAATTTGAAATGAATCAACCGGCCCGTTTTGCTGCCAGGAAAGTTCTACCAAATTCAAATCCAGGGGTCGTGCCTGAAACGCCAGCGGCGTCGATGGGCCGCCAAAGTTTGATAAAAATTGGTAGCCGGCGACTTGTTCACCGGTGTTGAAATAAAATTCATTTAAGCCATTATTGTCGAAGTCTGCCACGATGGTACTATTGCTGCGGTTTGGCGCGGTCTGCCAGATGACTTTGTATTCTGATAGACCGACATCGTAATCGACAATGTAAAAATCCGGGAAAATATTGATTAAAATTTCATCGCGTCCGTCGTTATCCACATCTCCGGAAGAAACGCCGGTGTCAAAATCGGCCGGGGACTGGAACCCGAAGAAGGCCTGTTGCCAAACAGTTTCAAATGAATCGTCGCCGGTTTTTTTATAGATTCGATAAAGCCAATGGCGGCTGTCAAAAGTACTTTCGGTGTTCAGACTTGGATCTGAGTGGCAGCCGACGACAAACTCGGCAATGCCGTCGCCATCGTAGTCCCCGGTCGAGAGATAATCAATGGTGTCGATAAGCGGCAGCCGATCGGACCAGGTGAATTGGTAGCTGTTGTTTCCACGATTTTCGTAAATATAAATATCGCCGTCAAAGTCGCCGAAGATGATTTCCAGTTGGCCGTCGCCATCGAAATCCGCTATCTCCGAGTGTGGCACACCGACGAAATTTGAGCCTGCCGTTGGATTTGGAAATGAGTCCACTAAGACGTAACTGTTATCATTATCCGTTTCCCAAACTGTGAAGATATCATCCATTCTGAGGATAAGCTCCCCAAGGCCATCTTGATCTAAATCTGCAAAGCGGCTGGCCCAGGCATCATTTGTGTTCGACCAGACGATTTGGGTTGGGAAATCATTTGCCGCCCCCGCTTCAAAAATGAAGGTGCTTGGGCCCCGTCCGGCGAGTATTTCCGGCAATCCGTCGCCATCCGAATCTCCCCAATCCCGGGGAATAAAAACTTCACTGCTTGCAAAAACTTCCCTAAACTGCCCCTGGTCAAATTCTAAAATTTTCAAGGCAGTGAAATTGAAATTTTCATCATACTCATTGATGACAATTTCTTTCAAACCATCTGAATCGAAATCTGCCGCTTTAGCCAGAAGGAAACTCGACTGAAAACCGCTTGTCAGGCTTTCGATTGGGGCGCCTCCTACCGGGACGGCGCTTAAGTCAGCGCTGAAAAACCGGCCGTCGTTATTTTTTATCGAAGTTAATCCGGCGCCGTTTCTGACCTGAATAAAGAATTCCATTTGACCGGCTAGAAAATCCTGACTGAAATTCAAACGGTGGCTGGTGGTTCGAAACCGCAGCTTTTTTTCCTGGAAATCTGCTGAAGAACCAGCCGGTCTGAAATAAACAGAGGCATCACAAAGGTCATCAGTTTCGAATTCTATCAAAAAACTGTGGCGATCACCGTCGAGCATGGGTGTTTGCTTAATATTTGAAATGACAGGGGGAGTCCGGTCGACAAAAAACCGGACTTTGTCTTCAACTGCTGTGCCGTCTTTATTTCCTAATATCAAACGCAGGGTATAAAGCGTATCCTGGAGGGAATTAATTTCCAGAGCGGTAATCTCT
>SMXC01000044.1 GCA_004356825.1 Caldithrix sp. | reverse complement strand
TGGCTATTAATTCTTTTCCGGTACCCGTTTCTCCCTGGATCAAAATAGAGGCGTTGCTCTTCGAAACCTTTTTAATTAATTTGAAAATCTCCTTAATTTCAGGGCTTCTACTAACCAACGGGTAATGAAAATCAAATCCGAAATTTTTACCCCAGTCCCCATTTAGCGATTGTTCTTCGTCTTTTGGTTTCGACATAGACTGCCGGGTCCAATGCTCTAATTTTTCCAAGTTACACACCCTATCACGGTAGTTATCGACAACTGATACTGACATCTTGAAATCTTAACTTAATTTATAGTGATATTTTTTTCTTACAACGACATCAATGTTTCGGTCAGATATTATAGAGTACGATTTGACCCAAAAACACTTTTTAAAATAGAATTTCAAATATATTTGCATCTAACTTTTGCAGAATATGCAAACACTATGCCACCTCTTAATTAGGGAAATTATGGGTAACATCAGTCGATTTGAGCAACTTCAAATGAACCCTGGGAAGAATTTATCTAACTATTAGTAAATATAGACAATTCAGGCAATGTTTTGATGCAAAAAAATGGATAAATTTATACAGGGAGGGGGAAAACAGATAAAGGCTTTATTGAATGGGTAAAAATTGGATAGTTTTCGTACAGTGGTTAATTTTCAATCACATTTTGAATCTCCAATCCGAAATGCAAATCTCAAGTTTGCGGCTGCGCCAGGATATGCTTTGCCAGGATTCCCTGATCGAGCTCACGCTTGATATCATTAATTGAATAGAGCTCTGAAGACTTAACCCAGCCCTTTTGTTTTAAAGAATTAACCAGGGCCAGGGTTCTTGGAATGGACAATCCAACCGATTGCAACAATTTCTGATTCTGAAAAAGCTCTTTTTTATGGCCGTCAAACCGAATCTTGCCGTCGCTGATAACAACCATGCGATCAACCAACGATGTAACGAGATCAATGTTATGTGAAATTAACAAGACGGTTCTGCCCATGGAATGATAATGTTTTAAAATATCGGCGACAGCTTGCACTCCAGAATAATCGAGACCGGCAGTGGGTTCATCTAAAACCAGAAATTCGGGTTGCAGAGCTAAAACACCGGCGATGGCGACTCTGCGCTTTTCACCTTCACTTAAGTGAAAAGGGATTCGATTTTTGAATTTCTCAAAGTCCAGGCGAACATTTTCGATGGCTTCCTCGACCCGGACCGCCACTTCATTTTCTGGCAATCCCAGGTTTCTCGGGCCGAAGGCCACATCCTTGTAAACCGAATCTTCAAATAGCTGCGTTTCCGGAAATTGAAATACCAAGCCGATTTTTTTTCGCAGCTCTGTTAAACTAAACCCCTTCGCGAAAATGTCTTGATTGTCAACCCGAATCTGACCCGCGTCCGGTTTTAATAAACCGGTTAAATGCTGCATTAAAGTTGTTTTGCCCGACCCGGAAGGACCCACCAGAGCAAGGAATTCACCCTCCTCAATGTTTAAATTAATGTCATTTAAAACGGGTTCTGAAAAACTCCCAAAGGAGCTAAATCGAAAGGAAAGATTTTGAATTTGAAGATTCAATCTTATTTTGCCTGACCAATTTTCTCGTACTCGCCCAAAGCCAACTCCAAATTCAAGTCATTAATTTCAAATTTCTTCAAACGTCCCAGCCGTTTTGCTTCACGAATTGCATACTGGTCGGTCATACCGGCGATATAATCGCAAATCGTTCTAAAATAATAGCTGTCTTCCTGCAGAACCTCCGGTGACGGTTTTTTACTTTGGTCCTCTTTCTGTTGAGAATATTTATTGGGAAGGTAATCCGGCAGCAAAGATGGGTCGTAATAATACGACTCGAACAACCGGTAAAGAAGTTTTCTCCCAAGCTCGTCTGACCACTGAACCCGTGAGAAATTTATTATTTCTTTATAAATAAATTTATTTAATTCCTTTTGTAACGGATTCATCTTGTGGCTGAAGTGAAAGAGTTCTTCATCAAAATGAGAAAGTCTTCCTTTTTGTTGATAGAATTTGGAGATGTTCTTCAAGGTACATTCAATGACATCATCAATCAGAAAATTGATGAGTCCTTTAACCAACAATCCCTGGTACAATCCAGGGTCTTCAGTTGCCAGAGAGGTGATTTCAAGGTTTTCTTCGACTCGTTGCACAATTTGGAGCTCCTGAACTTTCTGAAGTTCTACCAAGCCCGCACGGATGCCGTCTTCCAGATCATGGGTTCTTTGGGCAATTTCGTCACAAATAGCGACCACCTGACCTTCGAGGGTGGTCGCAGCATCCAACTCGAAGTGCAATCCTGTGTAGCAAAAATCCGGAAAATCAAAGCGCCCACGTTTCAAGCGTGTGTGTTTGAGAATGCCTTCGCGCACGGGTGCTGACAGGTTCAGGCCAGCAAAACAATATTTCCTTTCTAAAAAATCCACAACCCGAAGGCTTTGGTAATTATGTTTGAAGCCGCCAAAATTCTGATGCGTTTGCTTTTCAAATATTCTTTTGCCGGACATGATTTCGTCAAGTACAACTTCACCCAGGTGCCCAAAAGGAGTATGACCGAGATCGTGACCCAGGGCAATTGCTTCAACGAGATCCTCGTTCAAGCCCAAAACACGAGCCAGGGTTCTCGAAAGTTGCGAAACTTCCAGGGTATGGGTTATTCTTGTGCGGTAATGGTCACTACTGGTGGTAAGAAAAACCTGGCGTTTATGTTTCAGTCTCCTGAAAGCCCGCGAGTGAATAATGCGGTCACGGTCACGCTGAAATGACGTTCGATAATCGTGTTCCTGTTCATCGAATTGGCGCGTGGAGTGGGCGCCTCGACTTAGCATGGCATAAGGCGCCAAAACTTTTAGCTCGAGATCTTCCAGCTCTTTTCCCGACCGTTTTTGGAAAGTAGGTTTATTTTTCAAATTTCATTTCCTCAACTCCGCCTCGCTAACGATCGACGCCAGCATCGATTTCATACGAGCAAATTATTTTTATCGTTGGGGGGGCTCTTCAAAGATTTGAGCACTGAAGGTCATAATTTCAGTATCCGGATTTTTCCAATCGTCTTTGTCGAGGCCAGCTTTCAGACAGACATGTTCCAGGAAGGTTTGGCGTTTCCAATTATTTTTCCGGGCCACCTGGGGTAGTAAAAGGCCTTGTGAATCACCGCGCTTAACCAAAAGTCCATCTCGTTTGACCTTTATCATTTTTATTGAGGAAATTTTTCGCAGCGCTGTCATAACCGAAATCTCAATCACCGTATCTTCCAGCTCATCTTCCTTTAGTGGAGAAAATCGCGGGTCTTGAAACGCTGAGGCTGCGGCGACTTCTTGAACAGTTTGGTAAAGAGGCTTTACCCCCATCACAAACCCAATACAACCCCGCAGTTTATTTTCCTTTTTTAAAGTAACAAACACACCGCGCGTTTCTTCCAAGCGATGAAATGGGCTTTTAAATTTTGGGAGTTCTCTACCGCTAAATTTCGCAGCTATCGATTTTCTGGCTAATTTCAAAAGAATCTTTTGTTCTGCCTTGGAAAGAACATCACTCCGCTTCAGAAACAAAGCTGACCACCTCCCATGAGAACCTTGTTTTATTCTAGCGCGGCGAAGCCGCAAATATTTAAATGACCTGCCTTCTAAACGATGGTGTTAATATCTGCAGTCATCAATGTTTCGCTGTTATCGACAGAGGTGAATTTACTTCTGTTTAATATGACGCCGAAGGCAAATGCCCTAACCTGGATCAGCCAGAAAATCCCAATAAACAAATACCAAATCTCAAATAAATTTCAAATCTCAATAATTAAAAACACAAACCCATTATAAACCGGCGCATCGACAGACAATTTTTTGGCCATTGATACTTTGAATTTGATTATTATTTATTTTTTGAATCTTGTTATTTGCCATTTTCTGCCAGAAAATTGCAGAGAATTACTTGTCCGTAAAAAAGTTCAGAAATCAGACACCAAATACACTAGTTCATTCTATAGAAAGCTGCCGATAAATAACCGACAACAGCCGAGTGGTCCCCTGAAGAATCTCCTGAATTTTTATACAGAAGGGGTTTAACTGCGTCTGCTCCTTCAATCTTACTGGCAATCATGGCGGCCACAATGGCGCCACCGCCACAGGCCTCACTCGTCCGGTCTCCCAGAGCACTGCTGAAGCTTGTTTCGTCAAAGGATTCGATCAATTGAATGGTAGCCCGGTCGATTTTAACGGCTTCGTCATACGGATGATGATGGGAAAGATCCGAGCTTGCCACGATGAGGGAAGACGAATCTTTCAAAAGATCTCCTAGAGCTTCCCCCAACAACTCACTTGTCCGCCGGTCCTGCCGGCCAATGACTATGGGAATAATGGGAGTCTCCTGCAAAACTTTTTGTAAAAACGGTAGCTGCACTTCAAGGGCATGTTCATCCCGGTGCCCGCTCCAGGAGGAAATGATAGCTTCGTCCCGGTCTATTAACGCGTCGGCATATTCAGATGCCACCGGTACCAAACCAAGAGGGGTTTCGTAGGCCTCACCATTAAAAACCGAAATTCCCTGGAACTTTTCCCGATGGCTGGGTGAGATAATCGCAATGACGGAATACTTGCGGTTCTTTAAAATTTTGTAGGCGACCGCCGCGACCGAACCGGAATAGCGGTAACCTGCATGCGGACAAATCAACGCTTCGATTTCTCCATCCAGGTCAATGGATTCTGCCTCGTCCATTAATTTTTCGAGTTCGTAATCTAATTCGACGGGATTACCCGGGTAAAAAAGGTCAGCGACGGCGGCGGGACGAATATCATTTTTGCCTACGGCATGCATGATTCAAAGCCGGAAATTAACTTTACTTTCATTCAATTTAGTAAAAAAAACTGCTTAGTCAAGGAAAATTTGGAAGGTTTCGACTTGGGGAAGGGAGCAGGGTTCGTATTTTCTTCGGTTCAAAAGCAGGTTTTAATACCTTGGAATCTTCTGTTTTTAATAACCCAGAATCGAACCGGCAACATCTTCTATCTGATGGATCTTCTCAGCAAAATTCTGCCGGTCTTTACCCCAAAGCACAGTCGGGACAAAATTCAGAGTGTGAGTCGAAACACTTAAATCCTCAAAGTTGCCATGGTCGCTGGTCAGCAAAACAAGATTCTCATTTAAGTCGATTTTAGACAAAACCGTCTGCAAAAAACGATTGAGTTTGTCCAATTCTACCTCAGCCCAGTCCATTTCCTGGGAATGGCCGACGACGTCGGTGAGAAAGTATTCGAACAGGCAAAAATCAACGGATGCGGCGATCCGTACCAGAATTTCTGCGGAGGTCTCGGGCGTTCGGATCGGTACCTCGAATCCCATCTCAGCAAGAAAAGTGTTGGTGAGATCGTGACCAATCGCTTCCCCATTGAGCAGCTCCGGCTCGATCATTCGAAACGGGAAGCTGGAAGCTCTGACCGACCAGGTCGTAGCTGAAATGCTGCGTTCCGGTCGGGTAAAATATCGCGGTGAGAAGGCATTGGCAAATGTTGCTTTTTTGCCTGATTTCTCCAGTTTGAGAAAAATGCTTTCCTCCGCGAGTATTTTTCTAAGTGTGACTGTCGGGAATCCTGGCCAATGGCGGTCGAGCGCCTGTGCAGAATTGACGCCGGTCAACAGGGCCGTTTGCCCGGTGGCGCTTTGCGGCAGTCCTTTCACACCCATCGAGGGATCGGTGGGAACAACTTGACCGTCAAAGGCTACCGGACCATTTGAATGGCCGATAAATTCAGGGAAAAAAGGAGAAAGGAAACGGGCAAAAGGATTTTTGTCTCTATCAAATTCACCGATGCCAATACCATCGATGAAGATCATTAATAGGGCCATAATTCTTCATCTTTACTAAACCCTGGAGGTTAAGTAGTCTTTCAAATCTAATCTTCTTCTTGTTGCGGATGTTCAACCAAATCTTTCTCAGCAACCGCGTCGGAGAAATGCAGATTTTCTCTCCAGAAATAAACTAAGCCGATGATGCTGATTGGCAGCATATTCATCAAATGACTGACCAACGCGAAACTTTTGACTTCGCCGTCAGGAATCCCTGCGCCTAAGGCGTTCAGGCTCAATGCACAAAAATAATGGAATGTACCGACATATCCCGGAGAAGCCGGAATCATAATTCCAAAAGAGGCAAAAACCAAAACCAATAGACTTGCGGATATGCCGAGTCCATATTTTTCGGGGAAACCAAAAATGAAAAAAGAAAAATAGATAGACAAAATATAAAGCCCCCAAACCAGAAAAGTCAAAATTGTAATTGCCAAAAAGTGCTCGGTCTTATTAAAGACCATGCACCCTTTGGTAAACGAAGGAAGAAAATGTTCAACGTATTTGAACAATTTAGCAGGCAGAATCTGTCTCAGTTTTTCAACGGTGGCATCTGTCCATTTAGTCAAGACCATCACCAGGGCAATTACAAAACAGGTAATGACCGAAATGAGATAACCGCCATATTTAATTTCATCACCCAGGATCGAGGCGAACAGGGAAAATGTTAAAGCGAGGATCAGCAGAAGCGGCACAAAATCTAAAATAAACCGCTCCACGAAAACAGTTGCAAATGCTGAACTTTTGGAGATTTTCTGAGACTTCCCGATAGCAAAGGCTCTTAGAAATTCCCCCATCCGTAGCGGAAAAACGTTGTTAGCAGCATACCCTATCATCAACGCAGAAAAGACCGGACTTATCTTGATGGGTTTGATCGGTTCAAGAAGATATCGCCATCGAACTGCACGCAGCCAATGACTGAAAAGCATAGCTGCAAAAGCCGGAAGCAGCCAAAGGTAATTGGCAGACTTAATCGCATTCATCATCTCCTGAAAATCGACCTGACGAAATGTAAAGTATAAAAAAACAAAACTGACCAGCGTTCCGATAATTATTTTCAATCGCAAATTAAACCCCCTCCATTACACATTAAACCGAAAGGTAATCACATCGCCATCCTGTACAATATAATCCTTGCCTTCCAATCTCAGCACTCCTTTCTCTTTACATTTGACCAAAGAACCGAGCTCGCTCAGAGTATCGAAATCGACAACCTCTGCCCGAATGAAGCCGCGCTGAATGTCGGAATGAATCTCGCCCGCGGCATCCTGCGCCCGGGTATTCTTTCGGATCGTCCAGGCGCGCACTTCTTTTTCACCCGCGGTCAAAAATGGAATCAGCCCCAAAAGCTCATAAGAGTTGCTAATCATCTTGTTCAAGGCCGGCTCTCTAATTCCCAATTCTTCTTGAAAACTCGCCCTGTCCTCATCCGGCAGTTGAGCGATTTCCATTTCCAACCTGGCGGAGAGCGCGACCAAACCCTGGCTATTATCAGTCACCATATCCGAATATTCTTTTAAAATCTCTGTCTCTTTATCTAAATCATCCTCGCTGATATTCAATACCAGCAAAATCGGTTTGGCGGTCAAAAACTGGTAGCCCCGAAGCGCCTTCTCTTCACTCACCGTCAACGATAATTCACGCAGCGGCTTCTCTTCCTCCAGTGCAGAAAGACATTTGTTTAAAAGATCCAGCTCCTGCTGCTTATCTTGACCTTTTATCTTTTTTATTTCTTTGTTCAGTTTCTGAATGCGACTATCCAGAATACTCATATCTGAAAACAAGAATTCCTCTTCAATAATCCGCCAGTCTCGTCTTACCTCAATACTGCCCTCGGAATGCGGCACCGCGTCATTTTCAAAAACTCGCAAAACACATAATAAAGCATCGACGTTGCGCAGGCTGGCCAGGAATTGCTCCTGGAATCCCTTGCGCTGGGTCGCTCCTTTTGCGAGGCCGCCGACATCCAAATATTCGATGTCAGCTTGAACTTTTTTTGCAGTAGGGTAAAGTTCATGCAGTCGATCCAAGCGCGGATCGGGGACTTTAACAATGCTCAGGTTTGCATTCCTTTTGCCTGAGGCCGGCGGAGCAGGTCCTTTAGAGGATTGGGTAAGCGCGCCGAATAAAGTAGTTTTCCCAGCCTGATCTAAGCCGATAATTCCAATTTGCATCTATTTCTCTTCAACAACCACTTTAGTCATAACGTCGCCACGGCGGATTTGCTGAACGACGTCCATGCCGGCAACCACTTTCCCGAAAACAGAATAATCACCATCGAGAAAAGGCGTCGCTTTTAAAGTAATATAAAATTGGCTGCCGCTTGACTTTTTCTGCGGATTCATTGCGCCTTGCCGCGCCATTGCTACAGCGCCTTTCTCATGCAGGAGTCCGATTTCAGCGGGAATACGATACCCAGGTCCACCCGTGCCGACGCCGAGAGGATCGCCACCCTGAATGACAAACCCCGGGTCATACCGATGAAAAGTCAGGCCGTCAAAAAATCCTTCCTTGGCGAGAAAAACAAAATTATTCACATGCTGCGGCGCATAAAGGGCGTCCAGTTCCATCACGATCTCACCTTTGGCCGTATAAATGGTGGCAATGTATTGTTTCGAATCATCGATGCTCATTTCAGGAAGACTGTTGTAGTAACCCTCCCGATCCTGAGGTGGCGTGTTCGGAGGTAATGGTTCTGATTTCATTGGAGTTTGCTCCCTATCAGTTCCTGGTTGAGTTTCCCGTTTTTTCAGTTCATCATTATTGCAACCAAAAACAAACAAGAATAAAATGGCAACCACCGAAGTAAAGCGGAATAAATTCAGATACATACATATCTCCTTAAGCTTTTTGTTTTGGATGTTACCCTCACAAAGGATGGACCAGACGTTTAAGTCAGGCGGAATTTAAACAAGAAGCTTTACATTAGCAAGTAGAATTTTCAATGGCTCGCGTCTATAATTTACTTGCAAAATCTTTGAATCCTGTTTATATTAACTAACATTTCTCAGTTGGGAAACTCTACATAAGCATCATTAAAAACAATAACAAAGAACTATGTCATTTCGGGCGAAGCGAGAAATCTGATGAACCCGGATTGTCTTGAAGAATTGACTTTTGCCTGCAAATCTCAGCATGCCAAGACTCAGATTCCTCCCGTGGGTCAGAATGACACCTAGAAAGCAAGTGAGAAATGTTACTATTAATAAATTAACCGAAAGTGGAGGAAAAAATGACCTTCGTATCTGACTTAGAACCGAAAGAGTTATGGCTGCATTTTGATAAAATCCTTACTATCCCGCGCGGCTCCAAAAATGAAAAAGCCATGGCGGATTACGTTTTGGAAGTTGCTGATAAACACGGTTTAAAGAGCAAACAAGACGCTGCAAGCAATATCGTTGTCAGCAAACCCGGGACTGCCGGAAACGAATCCAAACCAACGACCATTCTACAGTCCCATCTCGATATGGTAAACGAAAAAAATACCGATGTTGAACACGATTTTACAAAAGATCCAATCAAGCCGCGACAGGAACAAGGCTATTTATATGCAACCGGAACAACTTTAGGTTCAGATAATGGAATCGGAGTCGCTGCGGCACTGTCAATAATGGCAAGTAATTCCATCGAACACGGTCCCATGGAGTTCCTTTTCACCGTAGATGAAGAGACCGGGTTGACCGGCGCCAGTAATCTCGGCAGCGACATGTTGCAGGGTAAGCAGTTAATCAATATGGATACTGAAGAAGAGGGCTCCTTGTATGTTGGCTGCGCCGGCGGTGCAGGCTTGAACTTAAAGCTGCCGTTAAACTACATCTCGACTCCCGCTGATTCAAAAGCTTTGGGTATCAAATTACAGGGGTTACGCGGCGGACATTCGGGGGTAGACATCCATTTGCAAAGGGGCAATGCGGTTAAACTTCTTGCCCGCGCATTAAATGCTGCTTATAAAAATTCGAAATTTCATCTCACAGGTTTAACCGGTGGTAATATGCACAACGCCATCCCGAGGGAAGCCTTCGCAACGGTCATCGTTTCTTCAGCAGAAAAAGATGCGTTCACCCAATCGCTTCATGATCAGATTAAAGCCCTTCAAGCAGAATTTAAGCCGGCAGAACCGGATATGAATCTTGCCATCAGCGATGAAAATTCACCGCATAAAATTTTTGATGAAGCAACGACACAAAAGGTACTCAATTTGCTAAACGCCTTGCCTCACGGTGTTATCTCTATGAGTTACGATATCCCGGACCTGGTAGAAACCAGTTCGAATTTGGCTACCGTAAAAATTGACAACGGTGAAATGGTCATCCACGTTAGCAATCGCAGTTCGGTTGATTCCGCGATGGCAGGAATTCAGGAACGGGTCACAAGTATTGGTTTGATCAGCGGCGCCAAAGTTGAAGAAGTAGAAGGTTACCCGGGCTGGAAACCGGATTTAGATTCACACGTTTTAAAAATCTCAAAAGAAGTTCATCAAGACGTTTTAGGAAAGGAACCTGCAATCAAAGCCGTACACGCCGGTCTTGAATGCGGCATTATCGGTGAAAAGTACCCAGGCATGGATATGGTTTCTTTAGGTCCGCAAATTGAATTTCCCCACTCCCCCGATGAGCGGATTAGAATTGAATCTGTGGAAGATTTTTATAAATTACTAACAGGAATCCTGCAACGACTGGCCAAAGATGATTAAGTTGAAGCCAAAATGAGCGATTGGCTTTTGGCTTTTAGCGATTGGCCTTTGGCATCTAATTTTTGGCTACTTGCGCTGAGACTATCATTTCACCTGTTTAGTGAGTTACAAAAACTTATTTAACTGATTGATTTTTATTAGCTCACAGCCAAGAGCGAATCGCTCAATTTAAGTTGTCGTTAAATATAATTTCTCTATGCATTTAAGAATCCTTCGAATGATTCGAGGAATTCTTTTAACACGAAATATTTAAACATTGCGAAAAATAGAATTTTTACTTGCAGAAAACAGCTCGGCGGAAGAAATTCCAAGCAATTCGCTTGACAATACGCAACTCTTTCTTTATATTAAAAAATGTTTATGACCTAAGTTATGTTTTTCAAACAACTTAGGTCGCTACCTTCCCTGCCAGGATAATTTTTCATGGAAAACTTCAACACACTTTTGAAACTGCCTAACCTGAAGGAAAAAGTATTTCAGACAGCATCCTTCAAGATTGGCATAAGAAGCGCTTTAAAAACAATCTTGATCTTTAGCAGTTTACTTTTCATCACCTGCCCCGCCTTTGCTCAGGATAGCAACATTCTTCATCCAATCAAGGAACTCGAGCAGAAACTCCAACGAGAACCCTTCGAGATTTTCAGGATTCGGGCGGCGCGATTCGAGGGGGATATGACTAAGCGAGCGATTTTAAAATGGGCCGATGGTATTCCGATTCAGGTGAAATGGAAGAGAGCGGCAAGGGGCGGCTGGGCGGTAAATAATCAGCCGCGCTATGAAATCGCCGCATATGAATTGCAGAAACTATTTCTTGAACCCGGGGAATACGTTGTTCCCCCCACGGTGGGGCGAAGTTTGCCGGTAGACGAATATCAGGAGATTGAAGCCAATGTTAGGCCGACATTCAAAAACACGAAATGCGTATTTTTCTGTCTTCAATATTGGTTGGAAGAAGTCACGTCCAAAGAAATTTATGATAAGAAAAGATTTAAGTCTGATACGACTTACGCTAAACATTTGGGAAATATGAACATTTTGTCCTACCTCATAAAGCACAATGACTCAAATGAGGGAAATTTCTTAATCTCCAAAGATCCAGGAAATCCCCGGGTATTTGCAGTGGATAATGGCTTTGCTTTTGGGAATTTAGAAAGCGATCGAGGTTTTGAATGGCGAACAATCCGGGTCAAAAGTCTGCCGGGGAAAACAATTGAGCGGCTAAGAAAAATTCAAAAAACCGATCTGGTAAAAACGCTCGGCGTGGTCGCCCAGT
>SMXC01000043.1 GCA_004356825.1 Caldithrix sp. | reverse complement strand
TCGATCGCCGACCTTTCATGAGACTGATTCGAACCGATAGATCTCCGTTTGGCATGTGCGTTAGCTCGACGTACTCGTCTTTATCCGTTGCCTTGATTTCGGCCTCGCGAGAGATCAGGCGGTAGTATTTGCTGGCGAACTTTGGCAGCTTGTCCCGACGTGCCTTGAGGGTCTGCGTCAGGAATTTACCGACCTGCTCGTAGTAAGGTTTGGGCAGTTTCCGAACTGCCTCCTCGATGACCGGATCCGGCACCTCACTTTGAAACACCGTTACCAGCGAATCCCAAACGGCTTTGTCAAGTTCGGCCAGAAACTCACGATCCGGTTCCCAGCCATTGATCGTCATACCAACCACATTAGGGTACTCGGCCTCGAACTTGATCAGTTTGGGACTGGCGATACGCGCCAATACCATGGCAAAGCCATCGTAATCGATGAAAGCCTGGTCACGATCCTCCGGAATCGGGACCCACTTATAGCCGTCTCCATCCGGGAAACGCGCCCATCTCCACTGTTTGGCATGGCGATCCTTATCGCCGATAAAAAAGTCCAGCAGCTTCGCCTTGAGAAAGGCCCGGGCATCGACACGATTGCGCGGACTTTTTTCCAGGTGCTCATAGAGCTTCTCACTGCCACTGACCTTTACTGAACCGGCAAAGCCCGGAGTACCATCGGGTCCTTCGGAAGGGTGTTCCTGCAGCGTGCCGATAAGACCGGCAAATTCTTCGCGATATTTTCCGAGCCTGGGATCATCCGGGATAACGACCGGGGTATGCTTGGTGTGCAGAATGCCGGTCGCTTCCATAAGGTGATCGGCAACCAGTCCCCCGGTCGGGAGCTGAGAACTGATCATGTCTTTAACGACCCCTGATATAACGGTATTGTGGAGTTGATCCCACATGCGCTTAGTTGGATCTTTATCGAGAGAGCGAACCGTATACCGGCGGCCGTTATTTCCAGTAAAGTGCAGGGAGATGGATTGTCCGAATCCGCCCGTGCGAAGCGGAGTTAAACCGCCGCCGACGCTGTCGAGGTCGAGAACCTGCATCTCGATCGGCGTAGTCCAGAGGTATCGGTAATCGCTGCCATAGAACCATTTTTTGAAGCCTCCTGCCCGGAACCGTTCACCCGGGACCACTGTGTGGGTTTTGGCGCCCGGCGGTGGCGGCGACCGGTAGATGTGGTGGCCCGCAGCTGGCGGGTCTTCCTGGGCACTGGAGTCTGCCGGAACAGTAACCGCCAGCGCCACTGCGACAAGGACGGTAAAACCGACAGAACCTTTCTCAACAAGAAAATTTAATGCTTTTTGCATTGGGGCTTCCTCCTTCTGTAAATGTAAGCTTGTAGTGAATTCACTCCTGTCAACTATCCCAATACACGGTTTTTATTGCTGCTATGTTAGTCTTCATTCTCGCTAGAAAATCTTCCTGAGAAGAGCCTGCCAGTCGCAGGGATCAAAGATTACGGACTGGATGCCCAGGGACTCGAGTCGTGCCGCGATCTCCGGTAAAGATTTGCTCAGGTCCCTCGAAATATAACACCCGGGTTAGTTGCCTCTTTTTCGTAATTAAGGTTACGAATTTACAACAAAAACATGAAATTGTCAACCAAAAATGAACTCCAAACTGTTTGCTCAAAAAATCTTAGCATTCCTACTTCAAATTCATCAAAGCAAATAGTTTATTTCTATAGATTCCCGGGATTTGAGACTCCCTCAAGTTAGCGCAAGAATTATGATCCTCGAGCTTTTAGTTGCAGCACTTGAAACAGGACCGCTCCTGGGAAGAAAATAAGGGCAAAGGCAGAAAATAACTGACAAAACCTTTGGCGTCGCGGCACAGCCTATGCGATTGCAGTTGTTTTTCTAATGTAAGCCTGGTTTTCTGAGGGAGATATTATTCAAATCAGGATTGTGATTTTCTGGAAAGCCCCCGCAGAGCTTAGAAATGTTTATCGCCGGGTGTGCCTCTCCACTCCATTCCGGCCCTACCCGGTCTGGTCAGCAAAACCGACAAACTGAAACTACGAAACATCGAAGGTTGATCACAGTACCGGTAGCGTAATTACAAAAGAGGTGCCTTGCCCAACTTTACTCTGTACTTTTAACTCCCCCCGGTGTTTTTTAATAATGTTGTACGCGGATGGCAGGCCCATACCCATCCCGACGCGGGCACCTTTGGTGGTGAAATCCAGGTCAAACAAGGCCTGCAATTGCTCTTCCGGAATGCCCTTCCCTGTGTCGTTAATTGCGATTGAGATCTCACCCCCCTCGTGAACAGTTTTGATACTGACCTTGCCGCTCTTGTCAATTGCTTGAACCGCATTCGTTAAAATCGTCATAAAGACTTGATTGACTTCGCCTGGACAGCATTTCAATTGTGGCAACGTCCCGAATTCTTTGACGATTTCAACCCCGTCTCTAATTTCGTGTTGTATGAGCGCGAGTGTGCTTTCAATACCTTCGTGCAAATTCACTATCTGAACCTCCGCTTCATCCAGATGCGCGAAGTTTTTTAGACTGTCAACAATGGCCTCGATACGATCGCTGGCATAGAGAATATTCTGCATGCTGTCTTTGAGCATTTTCGTCGACTTCAGAAAAGGGTGTCCATCTTTAAACTCTTCCAGTGTCTTACTATCTTCCCCGGCTGCAATGATCTTGCTGACACAGCGGTCCGCAACATCAGCCGAACTCTTGATCGCCCCGATGGGATTATTCACCTCGTGAGCAATCCCCGCCGTTAGCTTACCCAATGAAGCCATCTTTGCAGACTGTACCAGCTGACCTTGGGCAGCTTTCAACCCGTCGAGGGCCTCGGAGAGCTCCTTCGTGCGTTCATCGACCTTTTGCTCCAGGGTGCGATTCATCTCGCGCAATTCTTCATTTTGCTCTTCAATAGTCTTGGCTTGAAAGAAGGCACGGGCGGCCTCCGTTACGGTCAGCGCGAGATCTTCTCGGTCCCAGGGCTTGGCGATATAGCGATATAATTTGGCGTAATTCACAGCGTTTCCCACGGCCTGCGAATCTGCCTGGCCAGTCAGCATAATTTTCAATGTCTTCGGCATTTTCTCGTGAATGCGTTTGAGAAGTTCATCCCCTTTAATGCCGGGCATGATATAATCAGCAATCACGACCGGGATATCGCAGCGGTCTGCTGTAAGCTCTTCGACGATCTCCAGGGCATCTTCGCCCCCCTCAGCTGTTTCGATAAAGTAGTCGTTGCCGAACGTTTCCTTTAATTCTGACTTCAAACTGGTGAGGACGATCTTCTCGTCATCCACACAGATTATAGTTGGCTTCCTCATAGTTTTGCCATTCCCGTTTTGATCGCCTCAACCAATTCTTCTTCGGTCCAGGGCTTGTGAATACATTGATGTAAGTTTGCATGTTTTCGCGCTCTCTCAATGGCCTCCTCATCCGCCTGGCCGGTGAGCATGAGCTTGATAATTTTGGGATATTTTTTATGCAGGTTAATAAGAAAGTCATCTCCTTTTATACCGGGCATGAGCCAGTCTGAAACCACGATAAGAATGTCAATAGCCGTCTTCGTTAAGCTCATTAATGACTTCCATAGCATCGTCTGCGTTTTCTGCTCCTTCATACATGTAGACATTGCCAAACTTCCCCTTAAGCTGTGCCTTGAGACTATCCAGAATGATTTTCTCATCGTCGACACAAAGAATAACCGGCTTCGCCATAATTGAATCCTCTCAAGCAAACTCACTATTAATAATCATTCATTTGAAAACACCGGCTCTCAGTTCAACCGGCTGCCGGCAAGTTAATCGTAAACGTTGTTCCCTTTCCAACCTCACTGTCAACCTTAATCTCCCCCTGATGTTTGTCGATGATTTTGCGGACTATATCAAGGCCCAGCCCGCTGCCTTCGCCGGCGCTTTTGGTTGTAAAAAACGGCTCGAAAATCTTTTCTTTGATTTCTGGTGGGATCCCTTTACCGCTGTCAGTGAATGAAATTATAATATTATTATCTGCCTTGTGTACGCCAATGGTCAACGTGCCTTTATTGTCCATTGCCTGCAGAGCATTGTGTAAAATGTTGGTCCAGACCTGGTTCAACTCATCCGGATAACACAGAATAGGCTGTAAGTTTTCAAAATCTCGAATCAGATTGACCCCCTGCTTGAGCTGATTACCGTAAAGTGTCAGAACGGTCTCAAGACCTTCAATGATACTCGCCATAGTCTTCTCACCGGAACTATCGCGGTGAGAGTAACTCTTTAGTGCAAAGACCATTTTGGCCGCTCTATCTGAAGCCGTTTGTATAGTCCGATTGTTTAGTTTCAGGCTGGACAGCAAATATGCTTTTCGGACGATTCCCTTGCAGTTTTTATGCTCAAAGATCGTTCGGAAAGTATCAATGCCGTCCACAATTCCCATCTCCACAAGAGTGTCTGCAACAGTTTCCGCATCTTCGACACCGATTTTCTCAAGCTCAATTGTCAAGCTTCGCCGTAGTGTGCGGAATTCTCTTGTGGACAGCAGGCTGGTGCTATTGAGCGAGACCCTCAATAGTTCCATGAATTGATGCTGAAGCTGCGCTGAGAGATTCTTATAAAACTCAGGCAGCTCGTTGATGACTTCATCCAAAAAGAGCTCCATGTTCTTACCAGAAGAATGAATGGCGCCCAGCGGGGTGTTGATTTCATGGGCGACACCGGCAATAAGATGACCCAGTGCTGCCATCTTTTCAGATTGAACCAATTGACTCTGAGCAGCCTTTAGGTCTTCCAGGGTTCTTTCCAGTACTTCATTTTTGGCCCGGGTCTCTTCATGAGCCTGCTCCAGTTTCCGCTTTTCATACAGAGTTTGCAATCCCAACTGCACCGCGTCCCTGAATTGGCCCACGAGTTCGATATACTGCTCATTGTATTTATTGGCCTCGCTATCGAGAACACAGACGGTGCCAAAGACCTGTCCGGTGGGCCAACTGAGTGGAACGCCCAGGTAAGAAATCATCCCCAGTTCAACATCGGGATTCTTCTCCCAAAGCGGCTGAGCCAGGGCATCCGGCACCAGCAACGGCGCACGTGTGTCCATCACGGTTTCACAATAGAGGCCGGTGTCCAGGTTGGCCCTTTCGCCGGGTTTATAGACATTGCCCTGGTTGCTACTGGCAATCAGAACTTCTATCTGGCGCTCATGAACCCGCATGACCAGCCCGGCAGGGACGTGGACTACTTTGGCCATCAAATCGATGGTCTGTTGCCAACTCTGTATCATGCTGGCGGGAATATCGACATCCAGAATGACATCGTACTTCGACCCACGCTCAAGAGTTTTAGCCATCAGAGTTGTCCTTCTGCTTGTGTTTGCCTTTTGGCGGTCAGTGTAGTTGCAATTGCGATAATGTTAGATATTCTTTTCATAGATTGTTCCCTTTGAACGAATATAAATTGCTCATATCTGTGCGATTCCCGAATTAATTGCGTCCACCAATTCTGTTTCGCTCCAGGGCTTGTGGATACATTGGTGTAAATTCGCATGTTTTCGAGCACGTGTCACTGCTTCCTCGTTCGCCTGCCCCGTCAGCATGAGCTTCACTATTTTGGGATATTTCTTATGCAAATTAATAAGAAAATCATCGCCTTTAACTCCAGGCATAAGCCAATCAGAAACGACTATCCGGATGTCGTACCCCTCCTCCGTCAATTCGTCGATAACCTCCATGGCATCATCCGCACTTTCCGCCACTTCGAACATGTAAAGGCTGCCAAACTTTTCTTTCAATTGTGCCTTAAGGCTATCTCGTATAATTTTTTCATCGTCGACACAAAGAATAACCGGCTTCGCCATAATTAAATACTCCTTTTCTTCTTCAAAAATATCGTCCGGACTTGGTTTAACGGAGTCTCAGGCTCGCAGCCAAATTAGACACCAAATTCACCCGTCCACGGGCGACTCAACTGTGATTATGCTTCCCGGCTGTGTATCAAGCAGAGTTACTATGGATGACCTTCTCAACTTATCTGATTCGAAATCGTTGTGCCACCGGTTTAGTAAAGGCGCCAAGATGAAGTCGAATACTTTCCCCGGGTTCACCAAACGCAAAATCTATGCGAAACTGATTGACGAACGGCACCAGAAATCTCAGCCCAAAACCGTAACCTCCGATGAAATTATCGGTATCGAACTGGTCGTTATCGTTCCAGACAATGCCGAGATCGCCAAAGGCTGCCAGCTCCAAACCAACGTCTAATGACAGAACAAACAAGTTGAGAAGCCTTGGTTTGATTACTGTCACCCTATACTCAGCTGTATTCACAAATTGA
>SMXC01000042.1 GCA_004356825.1 Caldithrix sp. | reverse complement strand
TGATTATTGCCATGACGGCAAATGCCATCGAAGGCGATCGTCAAAATTGTATTGATCAAGGAATGGATGATTACATTTCCAAGCCCATTGATCAGGAAAGATTACACGCCCTGCTACTTAAATGGCAGAAGCCAACATCGGCATCAAAAATCCATGTAGTACCTGAATCCCCCGTCGGCTCCCAGGACGTCCAGGTAGTCTCATAATTTTGCGTAACTACCTGATGTGTGCAACACCCTTTTTGTAAGTAATTCCCCGATAATTAAGAAAGCTGTTTCGTAGAAGTCAAACCAAACTTTTGGATGGCCTTCACCACAGCTTCAGATTTGGAATTCGGCAGGCCATAGCGCTTACCACTCCGTTTGATTCTCCGGGTTGGATCAAATCCGAGACCGTCCTCAGTTATTTTTTTGGCCAAATCTAAGGCCATCTCCTTATTGCTTTTAAAAAAATAATAATAATTAGGGAACCCTCTTGCCGAAAATGCGTTTGTAAAAGTTGGAAATTCTTACCCGTTACCCATTCTGATTAATTGTCAAAGAGATTCAAACTTTAAATGTAACCCAAACAATTTGGGATTTAATAATTTTTTTGAAAGAGGTGCGGCACTATGGCAAAAAACTCCAAAATAATGATTGAGACAAAAGGTCTGAGCAAATATTACGGACCGTTTGTAGCAATCCAGGATATCACCTTCTCTATTCCGGAAGGTCAAATCGTGGCATTCTTAGGTCCGAACGGGGCAGGTAAATCCACGACGATGAAAATACTGAGCGGCTACCTGGCCGCAAGTGAAGGTTCCGCGAAAATTGCCGGACTCGACATTAGAACCGATCGTCTTGAAATTGCGAAAAAACTCGGCTATTTACCCGAAAACGGCCCGCTTTATCAAAGCATGACGCCTTTAGAACTTCTTGAATTTTTCGGAGAAGCAAGAGGAATTGAGCCGGGCGCTTTGAAAAGAAACCTTGACCGGGTCATTGAGGAGTGCGCTTTACAGCTGGTGCTGGAAAAACCGATTGCCAAGCTTTCACGGGGTTACAAACAGCGTGTGGGGCTTGCACAAGCTTTACTCCACGATCCGGACGTTCTGATTATGGACGAGCCCACTGCCGGACTGGACCCCAACCAAATTCGTGGTTTTCGCGACAATATTAAGAAACTCGGTAAAACCAAAACCATCCTGATCTCAACCCATATTTTGCAGGAAGTGGATGCGATTGCCGATTATGTTTTATTTGTCCATGAAGGCAAGTTGATTTTTGAAGGAACACCAAAAGACCTAAAAGAAGATGGTTCTTTAGAAAATCCATTTTACCGCCTGACCAATGACGGGCGACCGGCAAACGTTGACAAGGAGGAAGCAGTAGCATGAACATCAAATTGGGAAATTTTGAACTAAACATAAATACAACGATGATTTTGTCGATCCTCAAGCGCGATTTGCGCATGTATTTCAACAATCCAACCGGATATGTTTTTGTTACTTTATTTATCTTTCTAAGCGCTTTTGCCGCATTCTGGCAGGAACGCTTCTTTTTGAACAATCTCGCCAACCTCGACCAGTTGAACGGTTTATTTCCTCTGTTACTGCTATTTTTCGTACCGGCTCTGACCATGGGCGTGTGGGCGAATGAAAGCAAAGAAGGCACGGATGAATTGCTTTTAACCCTGCCGGCAACCGACTTTGAGATCGCTTTTGGAAAATATTTGGCAACGGTTGGCGTTTATACCGCATCATTAATTTTATCCTTTATCGGGCATTTCCTGATTTTGGCATGGCTTGGCAGTCCCGATTTAGGACTCATTATCGGCAACTATTTTGGATATTGGTTCACGGGTGCAGCGCTCATCGCGGTTGGCATGCTGGCCTCGCTTCTCACCGCAAATACCACAATTTCATTCATTCTTGGGGCGCTTTTTTGCGCCTTTTTTGTCTACATTGACGCGGTCACATCCTTAATAAGCACCACCCTCGGAAACTGGTTAGAACCTCTGGGAGTCCACCGCCATTTTGGCGATTTCGCCCGCGGTATTGTTAGTTTTTCAGGCATTCTTTATTTTGTATCAATTGCCGGCATGATGCTTTATCTAAATGTTTTACTCATCGGGCGTCGCCACTGGCCGGTTGAAGCAGACGGTTATAAAATGTGGCTGCACCATCTGGTTCGCTCAGTCGCAATCGTGATTGCGGTTATCAGTGTCAATGCGATTCTGGCTCGGGCACCTCTGCGATTAGACGTCACTGCCGAACAATTACATTCCCTGTCCGATCAAACCGAAAAACTTCTCGACGAAATACCGGATGACCGGCCGGTCTTTATTGAAGCCTTTATTAGCAAAGATGTGCCGCAAATTTTCGTGCAAACCCGCGCCAATTTATTAGGATTTCTGGCAGAAATTGATGCGGTTGCCGGCAATAAAGTTCAAGTATTAATTCACGACACTGAACAGTTTTCCAACGAGGCCCGCGATGCCAGGGAAAAATTTGGCATCTTAGCTCGGGATGTTCCGAATACTACCGGCGCCCAAACAAGTATTGATGCTGTTTTTTTGGGTGTCGCGGTTAAATGCGGCGCCGAAGAGCAAGTGACTCCCTTCTTCGATCGCGGTCTTCCTGTAGAATACGAACTCACCCGAAGCATCCGAGTCGTCGCAAAAACAGAGCGAAAAAAAATCGGCGTCTTAAACACCGAAGCTAAATTTTTTGGTGGATTTGATTTTCAAACCATGCGCAGCGACCCACCCTGGCCGGTTGTTGCTGAATTGAAAAAACAATATGAAGTCGAACAAGTTTCTGCGACCAGCCCAATCACTGAAGAGTACGACGCTCTCTTAGTTGCTTTACCTTCCTCCCTGCCACAGGAAGAGATGGACAATCTTCTTACCTATACTGAAGCCGGTCACCCCGTCTTATTTTTAGTTGACCCTTTAACCATTATCAACATTGGCCTTTCCCCTTCCGAAAGGGCAGGCTCAAATACAAATCCCTTCATGCGGAATCAAGGCCCGCCGCCGAAGGATAAGGGTAACATCCAAGGATTAATGACGGCTTTAGGCGTTAGCTGGAACAGCACCCAGATTGTTTGGGATCAATACAACCCCCACCCTGATTTTGCTCAGTTACCGCTGGAATTCGTTTTTGTTGGTGCTAACAATCCGGAGGGATTTAATCAAGAACATCCAGGAAGCGCTAACCTTCAAGAGCTGATCTTCCTGCATCCGGGCACGCTTAGAAAAGCGGCCAATACCAGCTATGACTTTCAGCCGCTGATAAAAACCTCAGTCGCTTCCGGATCTCTTATGTACAGTCAACTGGTTCAGCGCAGTTTTTTCGGAACGCAGTTAGTGAGACCTCAATTTGGCTACCGACCAAACCCGGCAAATTATACCCTGGCGGCTCATATCAAAGGGGAGACTATTCCGGACACGAGTGCAACCACACCAGAAACACCAAAGAGTGTCAATATAATCGTCATTGCCGACATGGATTTTATTTCGGATCAGTTTTTTCAGATTCGCCGGCAAGCAATTGGAAATCTTAATTTCGATAATGTTTCGTTTTTCCTGAATTGTATGGATGTGCTGATCGGCGATGAATCTTTTATCGCGCTCCGCAACAAGCGGGTTAGACATCGAACGCTTGAAAGCATCGAGGGCCGGAAAAGTAATTTCAGAGAACAGCAAATTGCTGAAGAACAACAGGCTGAAAATGAAGCATCAAAAGCCCTCAGCGAAGCGCAAAGAAGACTCACCGAAAAAGTCAATGAGGTAAGAAGCCGCGCAGATCTCGATGAGCGGGCTAAAGACCTCATGGCCAAAAATCTGCAGGAAGTTGAGCAGCGAAAATTTAATGCATTAAAAGAGAATATCGAAGCAGACAAGGAAGCAAAAATCCAACGCAGCAAGGAAAACATGGAATCCCAAATTCGCAGCATTCAGAGTTTTATTAAATCTCTGGCCGTCATCTTACCTCCCTTGCCGGTTTTTGTGCTCGGAGCTGTCATTTTCCGCCGCCGCCGAAAGCGCGAAAGAGAAGGCGCCCAGGCAGCGCGGAGATTAAGGGGTTAAACGAAATATCTTAAATATAACCCAAAATGAGCGATTGGCTTTTGGCTATTAGCAATAAAATTCAATTAGTTAAAATGGTTATGGTACATCACCTGACAGGTGAAATGATATTGACGACGTAAATTCTCAAGAATTAAAAGCCAAAGGCCAAAAGCTAATGGCCGAACGCCGTATTTTATCTTAAACAAAAATTAACAGAGGAAATTGTATGAACGAAAGTAAGAAAACTATCATTTTCGCCGCAGTGGCTTTGGGGATAGCCCTGCTGGCGTTTATCACAACGCCAAAAAGGGTCACACCGGACGCCTTTCTGGATAAAGGCGAGCTCTTCTTCCCGGACTTTACCAACCCGAACGACGCGACCACCCTCGAAGTCATCGATTATGATGCAGACACCGGCACCGCTATTCCCTTCAAAGTCACAAATAATAACGGCATTTGGACGATTCCGTCCCACCATGACTATCCCGCAGATGGCAAGGATCGATTGGCTAAAACAGCCGCCGGTGTGATCGGGATTAAGAAAGATGAATTCCGTTCTGATAATGCCACTGACCATGAAGCCCTGGGAGTCATCGGTCCGTTGGATGAAATCGAGACATCTCTAAAGGGTCGCGGCCAAAGGGTCACCATTAAAGGCAAGAATGAAGTGATTCTTGCAGACTTCATTATCAGTAAAGAAATAGAAGGAAGGGAAAAGTACCGGTTTGTTAGAATTCCCGGCAAGAAACTCGTGTATGCCGTCAAAATGGATATCGATATTTCGACCAGATTCAGCGATTGGATCGAAGCCGATCTTCTGCAAGTCGAAAAAAATAAAATAAAACAATTAACTTTGAAGGATTACTCCATCAACGAACGTACCGGTAGTGTGCAGCAGAGAGATGTGCTCGTTCTAAATAAAGACGGTGACAATTGGCAAGGCAACAAAATGTCTTCCAAACAGGAGGTTGATAAAACCAAGACAAACGATATTTTAAAAACTTTAGATGAATTGAACATCGTCGGCGTCCGAACCAAACCCGAAGGCTTAACACAAAGTTTGAAAAAGTCCGGAGACGGTGTTTCCCTTTCTACTCAAACCGTGTTGTCTTTACAATCCAAGGGGTATTATTTTACTCGAGACGGTCAGCTCATGTCAAACGAAGGCGAATTGCAAGCCCGCACTGAAGACGGCGTTATTTACACTTTGCGTTTCGGCGAAATTGTGTATGGAACCGGACTGACCGTTACCGCCGGCACAGAGACAGCCAAAGACGATGAAAAAGAAACTGGCGAAAATCGCTACTTATTTATCACCACAACTTTTGATGCCGGTGAGTTTACCGAACCAACCAAACCCAAAAACAGGGAATTCATAACTAAAGCTGACAGTTTGTGGACCGATGCTGACAAGAAAAATAAAGAACTCGAGAATGCCCACAACGCCTGGCAGAGAAAAATCGATAACGGTCAAAAACTATCCGATGAACTGAATGCCAGATTCGCAAGATGGTACTATGTAATTTCCTCAGAAAGTTTTGACAAACTCAATTTATCCCGCAAAGATTTGATTAAAGAAAAAAAGAAAGACACTTAAACCACGAGACGCAAGTAGCGAAAAGCGCATAGTGGCTAGCCAAGCTGCTGTGCGCTTTTTTATTTTTAACTTGACTTGTGTTGTAATATCTTCCTACTTTTTCCAAACTGAATTTGTGTATTTAAATGATGAAAGAGACATCTCCTGCCTATTTTACGCAACATAAAGTTTTTACCTGCCAGGATTACTTACGGCTACCGGAAGATAGTTATCAATATCAAGTGATTGATGGAGAACTCGTTATGACTCCGGCGTCGTATACAATTTCACCAGCAAGTAAGTATCAATATCGTGGACAAGTTAATTCAATTCTTAAAGAGCAACCCGATAGGTCGCATACTTTATGCTCCGGTAGACGTCGTGATAAACGAAACTAACGTCTTTCAACCTGACATTTTGTTTATCTCAACGGAAAACGCCAAAATCATCACCCAAAAAAATGTCACGGGGCCGCCGGATTTAGTGATCGAGATTCTTTCGCCATCGACCGGGTATTATGATCTCACCGAGAAAAAGGACGTTTATGCTGAATTTGGAGTAAAGGAATATTGGATTGTAGATCCAAAAAAACAGTGGATAGAAATTTATGCAAATGATACCAAAAAATTTAGATTAGAGCAGCGCTTAGAAAAATCCGGGATTCTAAAGTCCCGAGTATTGAATGGTTTTGAAATATCTCTGCAGAAAATGTTTGACTTAAGTTGACCCGACCAATTCAAAATCTCCCATAATTTCAAACCTCAATTTCTTCGCTAGCCTGTTTTTAGCTTGGGCTGTTAACCAGCATCAAGAAATTAGTTCTCAAAACATAAAAAAATCTTGCTATTAATGCAATTATTTGTTTAATATTCAGATACTTAAAGCAGATTCAGGTGAATTCCGAGAAGGGGGAAATAATTTACAAGACACTTTTCAGATAAACCTATTTTTGTAAAAACCAAATCTAAATTACCGGAAAAGTGTAATGACTGTGCCAACCTCAAAATGTATTCCTATTCTACTGCGTCCCACCATCGCTATTCTCTGTTTTCTATTAACTCACCTTAGCTTTGATGTATTAGCTCAAGATATATGTGAGAATCCCGTTGAAGAAGTGAATGGGTTCGTGCCGCCGCAGGAATATTCCCCTGAAGTTGTAATCCGTATCGACCGTCTTTCTAAATTTCCAAATAGGGACAGCGCTGCTGTTTTATGTATAAATATAAACACCCCTGGGCTTTATCGAATTAAAACCACGATAGAATACAGTTTGGGTACCGAGCAGAACAATGAGAGTTTTTTCATGCACGTTACGAATTCCAGTAACAAAGTAATCGATCCGTGTAATCCGAACCTGGGTCCGCACAGAGTCATTGTTCCGGACCCGACTCAGGCCAACAAGACGATAATAGAACGCGACGCCGGCGTTTTCCCTTTTACTCAGGGAATAAATATCATCAGTTTTGTTCATTACTATAGAATCCATGACCGGAAACCGGAATATGGAAAATTTGTGAACGGTAAATTCGACACGACAAAAGTCGAAAGTGTGAAATTACTTAAACTTATTTTAGAACCCCTACCCACTTGCCCGACGAGAACTTTAAGTAACTACGATCTCAGACTAACAAAATCGGTTAGCCCAGCCGTCGTTTCGCCCGGGCAAGAATTTAATTATTCAATGCAAATTGCTAATCTCGGTCCCGATAAAGCCTTGAATATAAATCTTACTGACCTCCTGCCGGATTCGATTTTTCCCAAATCTTTCACAATGAATCCTCCGGTTGACTTGACCGCAAGACCCCTGGAGTGGCGATTTGCCGCACTTGATTCTGGCGAAGTCGTTCATATCGAGTTCAGCGCCATTTTCCCGGACTCTTTTGATATCAGCGCCGATTCCTTGCAGAAATCCAACACGAGTTATATAGATGCTGATTTTGATACCAACACGCAGAACGACACCGCGTTGGCTGTGGTGACCATAAAAAAACAAACACCTGCATATGACCTCGTGCTGACCAAGAAAGTGAATCCGAGCACAGTTGTAGCGGGTGAAATATTTACCTATTCGCTGCAAATCCGCAACAATGGTCCTGATACTGCAAACAATATTCGCCTTACCGACCTCCTCCCCGATTCAATTTATCCGGTGAATTTCATTACCGACATGCCAATTGAT
>SMXC01000002.1 GCA_004356825.1 Caldithrix sp. | reverse complement strand
GATTGTCGATCTCCACTTTGGCGCCGACTACCGATTCCCCCGCCTTTTCCAAACCTCTCTCAATGAGTTTACCGCTTAAGAGATAGAAGACCGTGCCAAATACCATTATAATGACGAGAAGGGCTATAATTCCTTTTGGTCTCACGATGTCCACTCCATATCCCGGATTCGTGCATACCATTTGTACAGGCCGCTGCCTTTAACTGCTTTTATAAATTTGGAATTTTCGACTTTTGGCGCCAAGGTTTTTCGATACGCGACAATGCCACTTTTACCTAAAATATAAACGGGAAAAACCAAAATTAATGCGGTGAGAAAACTCCCGGCAACAATTGTGTTATAAAAACGAGTAAAAGGAGCGATGGGCATATTATAAAGTGCGGTCCACAGCCCGTTCAGTACCTCGACCTGCGCAAGTAGAAAATAACCGAGATTGTGAAAGAATGGGTCAAAAAGATAGGCTACAAAACTAAATAAAAAAATGGAAAAAAACACCGCGCTAAGATTTACTTTGGTTAAAATTGCGATGATCAAGATAACGATATTTTGTAAAGTCCAGAAAGGCGTGAGGCCGACTACGAATCCCATTGTGAAGCCGCCGGCAATTAAACCGGGCGACTCTCCTGCGCGCAAGACTTTGATAAATTTGCTGATGAATTTAAGCCAGAACATAGGTCTCCTCTTCCTACTTATTTTAAATTTTTGTTAAAACAAATATACAAAAACTCAACCGAATTAGTCAAAGATTTTAAATGACCCGGTCAAAATAATCCCAAAGCCAATCCAAAAGCGATTCCAAAAAGCATGACTGCAACTAAAGTTTGTACCGAGTACAATGTCACTTTTTTAAGCAATTTATTTCCAATAAACGCTCCGGAGAATCCTGCCAAAATCGCTATGATCAGCAAAACAACACTTTCCTGGGTGAATTCCGCCGTGAAGCGTGACGAATAAACAAAAATCCGCGAGACATCGATGATGCAAGCGATGGCCACCCCGGTACCGATAAAGCTCTCTTTTGAAAGGCCGCATTGCAATAAAAAAACAGATCGCAGGGCGCCCTGATGTCCGGAAAGCCCGCCAAAAAATCCGCTTAACAAACCTCCAACGGGTAAAAATTTGTGCGGCAGGGAAATCTTTTTTAAATTCGGAATTATTTCAAAAAGTGCGAAAAAAATCATTAATAACGCTACGGTCAGTTTTACCGGCATGATGCTGAATTCATGTCCGGCTATTTCATAACTTGCCAAAATCGGGAAGGTGGAAACCCGGAGTAAAACCCAGGCGCCTAGAAAAGCGGCCAGAATCGCCGGGATGCCAAATCGCGCAACCACTTTTAAATTAGCATACTTTCCCAAAAGTATAAGCTTGAAAATATTATTCAGTAAGTGTACAATTGCAGTCATGGCAATTGCCAGGTCAATTGAGAAAAACAGCGTGAAAACAGGCAGCAAAATTGTCCCAAGCCCGAAGCCTGCAAACAGGGTGAGGCCGGATGCGATGAAAGCAACAAGAAAAATAATAATGTGTTCCATTTCATTCCAAAGGTATGTCAATTCAGATCGAGTTAATTAAAAAAAATAGATTAAGAATGTCAAAAGATAAATTTGATTTGGTATGAACATTTGTTTCTGCACCGGCGTATTACAACTCATCGTCCAATCAAAACTTACTCATCTCAATTGAAGAAAATAATGGAAACAAAGTATTTTACTCTGCTTTGCGGGTTGCTCGCATTTCAGATGGTTTATGGTCAATCCAAATCATCTAATCAAAAATGGCAGCAGGGAGTTCGTTACCAGATCGAAGCCGAGCTGGACACAACGGCAAAAAGATTAAATGGCAGGATGCAAATCCTCTATAAGAACAACTCACCGAATACGCTCAAGAAAATTTATCTGCAAGTGCCATCAAATGCTTTTCACGACAAAGAAAATACCGCCGTTCGGGAAATGCGTCGTTTCAGTGGCAACAACATGGATTTCTCTCAAATGCCGGGGCGCAAATTGACCATTGAAACTGTGCAATTTTTGTCGATTGGCAAGCAGACTCAATTCCCCCTGCAGGCATACGATTTTAGCGATACTATTCTCGACCTGACTTTACCGTATCCGCTGTCGCCCGGCGACACCCTTTCCCTCGGACTTAGTTTTTATCAGCCACTTAAATCTAAAAGACGCTCGCAGGATTTTATCCACTGGTTCCCTAGATTGTCTGTTTATGATCATGAGGGATGGCATCCAGAACCGTTTCATTTCATGATGCAACCGACCGACGTCTACAGCGAATTCTCTGCAATGGATGTAACGGTCAGGGTGCCGGGGAATTACATTGTGGTTGGCTCGGGTGAAATTTTCGAAGGCGAACCGGGTTGGAAATCAGTCGAAGCGGATACCTCGATGAATGACAGTACGTTTGCCGCCTGGCAAGATTCTCTTAAACAAGAGCTTTTCAAAAAAGCAAAAGTCAATGGACCGCGACAAGTACGATTCAAAGCAGATAATATGCAGGACTTTATCTGGAGCGCATCGCCGAATTTTGTGTACTACAAAAAAAATACAAAAATTCCGCTCAACATTTTGTACTACAAAAATCGCCGGCGGTGGTTAAAACCATTTTTGGAACGGATTGATGGCGTCCTGACTTATTTAGAGGAACACTTTGGTCCCTATCCGTTTCCGCACCTCAATATTGTTCGAGGTCTTGACCGAAGTCTGGCCTACCCGATGATGGCGCTCATGCAGGATGAAGATTATTTTAGTCTGGCTTATGAGCTATCACAGCTATATGTTCCCGGCATGGTCGGTACAAATGGCGTTAAAGAATCCTGGCTAGCGAGGGGAATTTTGGTTTATATGGGCAAATCCTACGCTGAAAAAAAATATGGGAAAAGAGGATACGATTTGGATGATGCTCAAGAAGAGATGAATTTTTTTCAAAAGCAGTACCCCCTGCCAACTCTGGACGGCGCGATTAGAACCTTCACGCGACTTTACAGCGAGTCGGGTCAAAACGAACCCATTTCAAAAGAAATCCATAAATACACCGATCCAATTAGCGCTATATTTAATGTTTACTTGAAGTCCGATCTGTTTTATGAAATGCTGAAGTTTGTGGTCGGTGATTCAGCCTTCAAAGAAAGCTTTCGGGAAGTGGTTCGTCGGCATACGTTTTCTCATATCAACGAAAATGACTTGCGACTGGTTTTTGAGGAGAAGCACGGGCAAAAGTTGGACTGGTTTTTTAATCAATGGCTGCATGATACCCCGACAGTCGATTACAAAAAAGGTAAAGTTAAAAAATACCAACGTGACGACAAAACCTGGGTCACTGAAGTTGAGCTTACACGCGAAGGCGATGGCATCATGCCGGTGGACGTCGAAGTGGATTTGGGAAACGGTGAAAAAGTGGTCAAACGCTGGGATGGTAAAGACGAATCCACTATAATTACTATTGAAACCGAAAAAAAGCCCAAAAGCGTTAAGGTCGATCCGGACGACCGGATTATGGACAGTAACCGTTTGAACAATACACGGCGGCGATTCGAATTTCGCCCGGATTGGCCGCTACTGAAATACATTCACATGCCGAATGACGCCATACTGGTTTTGTGGCGGCCGCTGCTTGGTTTTAACAAGCATGACTCGATTCGATTGGGAATCGGAACCCGCAGCAGTTATAACGCCTTTTACAATAACCTGGATTTAGAGGCCATGTTCGGTCTGGATTCAAAAGAGCTGGATGGCAAAATCGCCTACTCACATCCCTTGACACGCAAGAGCCTGTTAAACCGCTACAAGATTATGGCCCGTAAGAACGAAGGGCGCTTTGAAGCAGACCTTAATTTAACCTTTAATGGCTCTAAGGGTATTTTATCCCAAAGCGGTCGCAATCTGAAAATCGGCGTCAATTACAGCAGTCTGTTAAATGATGTTTATACTTTTCGCAAAGTTTCCAACGACACCGGCAAAGTCCGGTTTGACGAGTGGGAAGATGTCAACATTCTTCTTGCTTACCTGGAGGGGAAGGCGACTCAAACTTTTGGTCGATTAAAAAGCCAGGGACGATTCCGTGCCGAAATCTCGCCAGCAGGCGGTGCAAAGTTTACCAAACTCAGCAGCCGCCTTACTTTAGAAACCCCATTCTTAGGTTTTCAATGGCGGGTGCGCGGCAACCTCGCAACTTCGTTTGGCCCGGATCGGCTGCCGCTGCAAGATCAGTTTCGTGGCGAGGGCGCTGCTCCCCGCGTACGTTTTCAAAATGACATTGTAAAAACAGGCAATGCTGTTGGAGCATTTAAAAGAAGATATGTCGAAGGCGGTGGTTTTTTGCGTGGCTATGCCGGGCAGCCTTTGCCGGCCGAACGTTTTGCAACACTCAATTTTGAATTGGGTTTGTCACGTGCAATTTTTGTTTTTAAACCCTTTGCATTTTATGACACCGGGAAAATTTGGCAAACACGCGATAGTGACTCCTTCACTCGCTCGAATGCCGGAGTGGGTCTTTCATTTTTAGAAGATGGCTTCAACTTATTTGGAGGGAACGTTTCTTTATTTGCTGACTTATCTGCGAAAATCCTTTTCCCCCTTTGGTTAAGCGATCCCCTGCCTGGTGAACAAAAGAGGCAGTTTCGGTGGTATTTTTCCCTGGGGAAAGGGTTGTAGCGGTGCTTTCTTTTCGACACTTTTCTTGAGTGGATTATTTTTGCTTAGGGCTCATTTTACTCTGAAATCTCTTGCCAGATCAGCTTGCATGAGATGCTTAAGCTGGAAGCATTCCCGGCAACATATGCCAGCATATTATCGAGCTCTTTGCGCGTGTAGACATTCCCATTGAAAATAACCTTATCTATCTTGGCGGTATTCGAAATATTCTCAAGTGGATTGGCGTCGAGAAGCATTAGATCTGCGACTTTGCCTGATGCAATGGAACCGTAATCTGCAGACACGCCAAAATACTCAGCTGGATTCAGTGTCGCGGTCTTGAGCGCCTCAATCGGGGTCAGGCCGGCTTTCACCAGCTCTTGTAATTCGTCGTGAATTCCGAGACCAGGAAAACAGTAGGTATCATTGGCATCTGTACCTGCAAGAATTTTGACGCCTGCGCGATGTGCCTTCCCGGTCAGCTCAAGACCCTTTAAATAGAAATCCATAAACGCTTTCCGCCCTTCTGGCGAAGGATCTTGTTCGATCATTCCATCCGCATCACTATTCCATTTATATCTTTGCAAAACTTGAATGTAGCTTAGCCGCGCGTCCTGGCGGTATGCTTCATTATCTGCAAACGCATCCATTTTCCGAGTGATATGAGTCGGGACGAACCAGGTGCCGTTCTCGACCATCACAGTAGCTAATTCATCGAAGAGATCAGGAGAATGATTATCGATCATCTCCCGCCTATCTGAGGTCTGTATAATCCGGCCACCCATCGAAACTTCACCGCTGTATCGAGCACGGTAGCGTTCTCTCAGTTGGGACGCGCCGGGATAACATTCAAAAAGAAAAAGGCGGGCATGCTCGAAGCTTTTGTGTCCCGCATTCGCTCCGTCAATAGCGCTTACGGCACGAGGTTTGTGTCCTAAGACCGTAATGCCTTGTTTTTTAGCTTCTTCGATGAGCGAGAAATAGTACTCGGGCAGCAACTGATTGTATACTTTTATGAAACCGGGCTTTGAATCTATCAAATCGGTGACAAGTTCAACGGCTTGATCCCGGGAATCCAAACTGGCAACAAAGGCGCTTGCATATCCCATTAACCTTGGACCGATCAGAGCACCGCTTAAGATTTTCTGATGTATCCCTCTTTTGTAATCCAAGCTAACGCCTCCCAATTCACGAATGTTGGTGACACCACCTGCGATAAATAGCGGCAAGGTGAGTTGAGGTGACATCTTTGTACCCAGGTGAGCGTGCATGTCCCAAAGCCCGGGAATCAGAAATTTGCCTGTAGCATCTATTTGTATAGCGTTTTCCGGCATTATAATTGAAGCAGTGGGGCCAACATTTGTTATCTGTCCCTTTTCAATGACCACAGTTTGACCGGGAATAAGCGAACCCGCTTCTATGTCAATGACACTGACATTGGTTATCGCAAAAGGAGTTAAAGTCTTATTGGGGATTAGAGGCGCTGGAACTGGCAGAGCGACCAGTATGAAAAATACGGCAAAGAAAATAGCAAAGAAAATTAAAGCGCCAAGAAAGATTCTCTTTAAAAGTCGTTTCATCAAGTTATCCCTTATTTATATCGAAATTCTTTTAAAAAAATAAATTTTGTCAAGGTTCACTTTTGCATAGTGACAGGTTTTCAATTAAAAAAGTTGCAAAAAGGTGTCAAAAATTACGGACATCAGGATAAAATATCTTGATAAAGAAATTTGATAATCAAAAGTCAAGAAATGGTTGCAAAAATCCCTTGCTTTTTAGCGTCAAAAAAACTACTTTTGCAACCAAATTGTAACATCCTATTTTTCAAATATTTGAATTAAACGCCCCTTACTGAAAATCGGTGAGAGGCGTTCCATTTGTTAGGCTCAATCCAAATTGTTCAACCATAAACAAACAGAATACGACGCCATCATAATCGGCAGCGGGTTCGGCGGCTCAATGGTCGCACATGTGCTGGTAAATGCCGGTAAAAAAGTCTTGATGCTGGAGCGCGGTGACTGGGTCCCACGCGGTGAGCACAACTGGGCTGATGACGCCTCAATTGACCTGACGCCCTATTATTCAAAAGAGATTCCTTACCGCGTGCTCGCTGGCGGTAATAACAAAATCATGGGAGCCTACACCTGTGTTGGCGGACCATCTGTATTCTACGGCGGCGTCTCCATGCGGCTTCGTGAACCTGATTTTGAAGTGGCTCCAGAAATCATGGAAGATTCGAACGCACGCTGGCCATACAAATACGCTGATTTGGAAGCGTTCTATTGTCAGGCTGAACAAATCTTAGGGATCGCCGGCGAACCCGGCGATCCCACCGAACCAAACCGCAGCCAATCATTCCCGCAGAAGTTAGGTAAGCTTTCCGAAACCTCGAAAATGATTGGAAAAGCTGCTGAGGATTTGGGTTATCAGCCCTTTCGGCTGCCTTTAGCCATAAATTATGATGAACAAAACGGACAAGCCAGGTGTATTGCTTGCACGACCTGCGATACATTCGCTTGCGCAATTCAAGCCAAGAATGATCTGGCAACCCGAGTGCTGCCTCAATTAGTAGAGAACGGGTTAGAAATAAAACCCAACACAATTGCTATAAAGTTGAAAACAGAAAAAGAGCGCATTACTCAAGTCGATTGTTTCGACAAAAAAGCTAAAGAGAAAATAAGTTATTACGCTAAATTAGTGATCTTGTCGGCGGGTTCATTAGCCTCACCTCATTTGCTATTGGCTTCCGGTCTTGAACAATTAAACCCAGGCGGAGATGTCGTCGGCAGGTATCTGACACGACACTGCAACGCCATTGCCTTTGGGCTTTTCCCGAAGCGCCCGGATCCGAATAACGAATTTCATAAACAACTCGGCATTCATGATTTCTATTTCGGACATTCGAGCATCAAATCCCCGAAAGGTAAGCTCGGCAGCATGCAGCAGTTGCAGACGCCGCCCATCGGACTCGTGAAAGGGATGCTTCCCAAACCTATTGGTAAATTAGCGGCTCTTTTTGTGCCGTATTTGACCGGACTGATCGTCTTGGCTGAAGACCAGCCAAAATATGAAAACCACCTTGCTCTCGATCGTTCGAAATCAGATCGATTTGGGCTGCCTCAACTTCAGATTACACATCATCATACAAAAAGAGATTATGCAGCCAGAGAGGCCTTATTGAAAAAGGCGAAGGGGATTTTAAAAAAGGCCGGCGCAGTTCTTTTCTATAAACACAAAATAAAAACATTTTCCCACGCCGTCGGTACGGTTCGCATGGGCGAAAATCCGGAATCCTCTGCACTGGACCCGTACTGCCAATTCCGGGGAATCGACAACCTATTCGTGGTTGACGGTAGTTTCATGCCGACTTCAGGGGGGCTGAATCCGAGTTTAACGATTTCGGCAAATGCGTTGCGTGTGGGCCGGCATATTCTGAAAAATCGAATTTGTTAGTATGAAGGACACCATAAACATAGCCTTTCTTGGCTGCGGCAAAGCTACTCAGATACACAGCAAAACCCTGGCGGGATTCGAAAACATTCAATTGTATTACGCCAGCAGGGATAAAAACAAGGCGGGAAATTTTAACCGGAAGTTCGGCGGCAGCGGAATTTTTGAATCGTATGAGGCAGCCGTTCAAGCGCAAAACATTGATGTCCTTTTAATTGCCACGCCGCCTAAGCAGCATCTTGAACTCACTTTGAAAGCCCTGGAAGCGGGCAAACATGTCATCGTGGAAAAACCCCCGTTTTTGAAATCAAGCGATTTTAAGTTGGTTGAGAAAGCCCGGGGAAAAACCGGCCGGCGCGTTTTTATAGCAGAAAATTACTTTTACAAACCGCTTGCTTGCAAATTACGGGCCCTGATTAAATCAGGTGTAATTGGAGAAATTCTATTTCTGCACATCAACGCGCTCAAGAAGCAAGTTATAAGAGAAGAAGACTGGCGTAGTGACTCAGAGCTGTCCGGGGGTGGCGCGCTGTTTGAAGGCGGCATTCACTGGATTAACTTTGTCGCTAATCTGGGGTTGAAGGTAAAAACAATCAAAGGTCTTCGCCCCGGGCTCAAAAACGGAGTAGAAAAAAGTCTTCTTATTACAATGGAATACGAAGATGGGCCGGTCGGGACGCTTTATCACTCATGGGAAACGCCTTCGTTTTTTAAGGGACTTAGACTTTCGAAAATTTACGGCCGGAAAGGCAGCATTACCTTCGAATCAAACGGGATATTTATTTTTGTCAGCGGCAGAAGAAGGCATCTCATTTTCCCGGGCCTAACAGATATTGCCGGTTATAAAGCCATGTTTCGCGATTTTATCGACTGCATTAGAAATGGCAAAGAGCCAAGTTTTACCTTCAACTTAGCTGAGCAGGACATCAAACTTGTTGAACAAATCTACGCATCAATTTAATCTGAATCAGGAGGGAGTTCTAAATTTATGGATTTTATAATTGCACTCATCATTGGACTCATGGCAGGACTGCACACTTCAACCTGGGGAATGTATAAAGACGCCCCCCATGAAGGCTTTACCTGGCCAAAATATTTTCGCAGCACAGTTATGGGTGTAGCAGCTGCGCTTAGCGTTTATTTTGTTACTAACTTAAATATGACTCAGCCTGGAAATATGGTCGTCCTTTATGGGGTTACCTACGTAATTGAACGGGCGTTGGTAGAATTTTGGAAGACCTTTCTGCGCGTGCAGGATCAATCAAAATATTTCATTCCCATGCAATTTAGCTTCCGAGGGGAAGTGATAAAAAGTAACGCGCTCCGCTTGAGCGTCGGCGCTCTTTATTTCACAGGCGAGGTTTTGGTCGTTTGGGGCGTTTATTATTTACAGACCATAAACTTCGGCGGCGGTTCAGGAATGGTGGTGGTATTGGTGCTTGGCGGTATTGGCGGCTGGATTTCAGCTTTCGGCGGCGCCTGGAAAGACGCACCGAAGGAGGGATTTGAGATCCTTAAATTCTTCCGAAGCCCGGTCATGGCGATGTCGTACGCCTTCATGCTTGCTCATTTTACCGAGAGTTACCTTTTCATCACTTTTGGTGCATTAGGTTACACAATCGGCACGATTGAAACTTATAAAACCTTTTTCTTCCCAAACAAACCGCGCGGTAAATTCTCCGGAATGCCGATCAAATTCCCGGAAATCTTAAAGACAAGAAATTATTTCGTACCCATGTATGTGGCGATTTGGCTGGCGGTTATCACAACCATTGTGGTAGCTTTTATCCAACCGCACCAGGGGTTGATTTAACTTTTTGCAGCGCTCACCCAAAAGTTACTCCGAAGGCGTCCCGCGAGGATTCCTAAGTTCTGAATTTTGAAAAGGCCCGGCGGGACGCCTTCGCCATAGTTTTGAGATAACTTATTTAATTTCCTCAAGCAATTCTGGACGAACCAGCAACTTCTTTGCGCTTTTAATAGTTACCTTTCCCGGCCTCATGCCTCGCGGTTTCCCAACTTGTTTTACAAAGCAGTAAGAAACCGTTACTTTGCCACCCGTGCGCATTTTTGAAAACCAGGCCGCCAGAGCAGCGGCCTCGCGCAGACTTTCCTTGTCGGGTTGCACTTTCGTATCACCACAGCGCAAGATGACGTGGCTTCCCGGCGTTCCGTTGACATGAAACCAGACGTCGTTGGCGTGAGCGACTCTAAAGGTCAAATAGTCGTTGCTTTGGTCATCTTGACCAACTAAAATCTCCAGACCGGCGGAGCTTAGGAATCTTTTGATTTTCACGGGAGATGATTATCCTGAGAAGGCGCTGCGTAAACAAGCGATTATAAGTTAGTTGAAACCGAATCGGATCCTAGAAGGATTGGAGGGCTGTTTGAGTCCTTTTTTGAGTCGAGTCTGGCATTCGCGGTTTCTTGTAGCATCTCAAAACAACTTACAATCCAAAATCTTGATGCATTTTTATTAGATTAAGTTCGGCGGAATACAATAATCCAATCTGCTCTGGATTGATATTGACATATCTATCCTTAATTTCAGGAAATGCATTTTTTACTTGATTAAACTTTTTAGTATCGTGTGATACAATAATTAGTTTTGTGCTATATTCCCTTAAAGTGGCAAGTCTGCCAAAGCCTGACCAAACTCCAGTTGAAAATTCGACTTCAAATGCGTACTCAGGATAAAAATCACCATTGGTTTTTCGAAACCAAAGCGTATCAATATTTCTCAATGACTTAAAATCCGCAAATTGCAATTCTGGGCAGGCTCTTAAGGTCGCTAGTTCAATTAACTTTCTACGATTAAATTTTTTGATTTTGTCGGGGCAATAAGTAAGGAAACCACGAATTCTGCCAATCTCTAACAACCTTCCCTGCATAACGCTATGAAAACTTTCTACTGGATCTATAGATTTATTTTTCACAAATTCAGACTTTTGCAGGAGATTCCAATTATTAACAAATTGGCTACAATCTAGTTGATTATTTCGTCCCTTCAAGACAAGATTCAAATCCCTGGTAAAGTTTATTTTGTACTCTCCATTTCGATCGTGACTAATTTGATGAAGATTCTCAATCAAGATATTTGATGGCAGGAAAACAGTTTGGCTCAAATCTCCACAAATAAATGCCACAAAAGAACTTTCCAAATTGCAGATTTCTTCTGCATTAATATAATTTAATCCAAAAAAATAGCGTTTGCCCAGGTCAGATGCTGTTCTAACTAAGACACTGACCTTCCCGATTTGAT
>SMXC01000041.1 GCA_004356825.1 Caldithrix sp. | reverse complement strand
GGGGATGCCAGGTGTATTGCCTGTTTTGAATAAGCTGGCTGTTGAGTTCGCAATAAAGATAGCGCTTGCCACGAATTGCCAGGTTGCCGAGAACTCAATTTTTGCCCGTAAAAATTATTTTTATCCCGATCTGCCCAAGGGTTACCAAATCTCGCAGTACGAAGAGCCCTTGAGTGAAAACGGGTACGTAGAAATTGACATAAACGGCGCGCGCAAAAGGATCGGCATTACCCGCATCCATCTTGAGGAAGACGCTGGCAAGTCAATTCATGCAGAAGAATTTGTGGAGGAGAACGAGACTCTGGTTGATGTCAATCGCTGCGGCACGCCGCTGATCGAAATCGTTGGCAAACCCGAAATACGTTCGCCCAAAGAGGCCTATCTCTATTTAACCCGGCTACGCCAAATCGTACAATATTTGGAAATTTGTGACGGCAATATGGAAGAGGGCAGTTTTCGTTGTGATGCAAACGTCTCCATTCGTAGGCAGGGAAGTAAAGGATTCGGCGTAAAAACTGAGTTGAAAAATATGAATTCATTGCACGGTGTTGAGAAAGCCCTGGAGTTTGAAATTGCGCGGCAAATTCAAACTTTGAAAGCGGGAGGCAATGTCTTTCAGCAGACACTTCTTTGGGATGCCGACAAAAAAGAAACTATCCCAATGCGCAGCAAGGAATTTGCACATGATTATCGCTACTTCCCGGAACCTGATCTCGTGCCTGTACAAATAAAATCAGAGTGGATTGAAAAAGTTCGCCATTCATTGCCCGAGCTACCGGCAGTCAGAAGAGAGCGGCTGGTTGAAAAATACGGGCTTCCTCAATATGATGCCGATGTTTTGACGGAAACGAAAGCATTGGTCGATTATTTCGAAGAAACTACCAAAATTTCCGGTGATGCCAAGACGACCAGCAATTGGATTATGGGAGAAGTTTTGAGAGTTTTAAAGGGATCCGGGCGTGATATTAAGGATTTTAAAATTAAACCTGCGGATCTGGCTGCACTTATTAAACTTATCATAGATGGCAGGATCAGCGTTAAAATTGCCAAGTCTGTTTTCGATGAAATGTTCACGAGCGGCCGAAAGCCCGATGAGATTATCAAAGAAAAAGGTTTGTTGCAAATTTCGGATTCCACTGAACTTGAGAAATATGTGCTTTCAGTCATAGATGAGAACCCGGAAGAAGTTAACAAATTCTTAAGCGGGCACGAACAAGTTTTGGGATTTCTGTTGGGACAAATTATGAAAGCGACTCGCGGCAAAGCAAATCCTAAATTGATAAATGAGATCTTACGCAAAGAATTGCAAAAGGCAAAACCATAACCCGGATAAACGCAGCAGGAAGAGAAAAAAATAATCACTCGTAGAAGTTTAAATAGCAGAATAATTTCTTTTTTTCATTTTTTGTTGTTTTTTTGCGCGCAGGGTTCCTGTTCCCGGGTGAAGATTTTAGTCTTACGTACTTAACTATTCTCTCCTTTATTTCAAAATTGAACCAACCTCGTTCTGCATAAATTCTTGCAATCCAGACCCAAAACAATTAAAATGGCCGCTGTTTAATTTAGCGTAACATTTATTTAAGTAGATTGACCGTTGGCTGTTTTTCTTGCCGCGGTTATTGTCCTGCCAGCGCTTCTACAGTTTCTTGATAAGAAGAAAACCCTCCTTGCTCAACTGATTAAGCCAGGTAAAAGGTAAATGCTACCTGGCGTTGTGTCCGGGGTATTCTCTTGCTTTAACAGATTTCCTGCGATGTTTTAAACGACAAGACTATAATCTGCAAAATGAATCGGGTCTGGATTTTATATTTTAGTAAGCTGGGACACGAGTTAATTAAAGCGCGGTTTCCGACGTTGACGATCACGATTTCTTGGCTGCTGACTGTGGCCGGATTCCTCCGATTTCTTTTCTGTTGATTGGATTTCCGGGGGCGGCACCACCGGGGCATGCAGTTGTTGTTGATAATAATCATCCAGAAGCATGGTGATGATTGCCGACTCATCCTCATTTTCCGTTAGCGATCTGGCGAGTTGCAGAAACCTGAGACTGCGTTCCGTCTGCAGCTTGTCGCGTTCCCGAAGTCTTGCCTCCAGCAACGCCGTCAACCGTTGGGTGACAATCCTTTCCACATCCGCATCCGTGGGCAGAGCCCACTCCTGTAAATCGATGTCGTATGTACTTGCAATACGGTTCAGTAGCCTCTGTTCAGTCCGGTTCACCAGGGTGATCGCTACGCCGCGCGCGCCGGCACGTCCGGTCCTACCCGAGCGGTGAATGTAACTCTCCAGGTCTTCGGAAGGTTCATATTGAATGACATGGGAGAGTTCAGGAATATCTATACCGCGGCCCGCCACATCAGTAGCCACCAGAAAGCGCAGCGTTCCCTTCCGCAGACGTTCCAAAACCCGCTCCCGGTCTTTTTGCGACAGGTTGGCACTCAAGCCGTCCGCATCATAGCCAAAGCGCTGCAGCACGATGGTTACAAATTCCACGTTGGCTTTGGTGTTGCAGAAAATAATAGCAGACGCCGGATTTTCCACCTCGATGATACGTACCAGGCTGCGGTCCTTATCCATGCCTGGAACCATATAATAAATGTGTTGCGTCTCCGCAATATGAAGCTGTTCGCTGCTTAGATTCAGGAACTCAGGATCACGGGTAAACTGCTCTGCGACCCGCATTACAGAAGTCGGAAATGTTGCTGAGAACATGCTGGTGTGAATTTTGTGTTTCGGCAGATGAGTCTGGAGCTTCTTCATATCAGGATAAAATCCCATGGACAACATGCGGTCCGCTTCATCAAAGATCAGTATTTTTAGATGCCTGAGAGTCATCGTGCGCTTGAGCAGATGGTCCAGGATGCGTCCGGGTGTGCCGACGATAATCTTGACGCCTTTTTTCAGCGCCTCCATCTGTTTGCCGTACCCCACGCCGCCATAAACGGCCGTACATGACAAACCATTTTCACCAAATAAAATTTTGGCTTCCTGCCAGACCTGCGAAGCAAGCTCTCGGGTCGGCACCAGGACCAGTGCCTGGCAAACGTCGCGGTTCGCATCAAGCTGCTTCAGCATAGGCAGAAGAAAAGCCCCGGTCTTACCGCTGCCGGTGCGCGCCTGGATCATCATGTCCCTGTTTTTCAATAAATACGGAATCGCTTGTGCCTGAACCGGAGTCAGGGTTGTCCATTTCAGGCGGCACGCCGCCTCACGTAATTCTGCGGGTAATTGCTCGAACGTTACCTCGGGTGGTGTCCCTTTTTGCTCCTCATAGTCGCTTTTTTCTGAATTTAGCACTCGAACCTCATTTTTTTATTCCTTGGTATCTGCAATAAAGGTTTGACATTGAAGTCATTTTCATTAGAACCCAAATTGAGCGTTTGACTTTGGCAATTGTAACTTTTCAGCTCTTGGCTACTGGCTTTTAGCTATTAGTCTTAAGCGTGCTGATTAGATTATTTATCAGCTTTGGCTCTTGTTTAACTGATCCAGAATTTTTCATAGTGCAACCAATTTATGAGCAGTGGTCAGATAGCCAATGGCCAAACACTTTCTTTTGGTTGAAATCAAGGCCAGAGTCTTTGACACAAGTTAAAAAGGTACAAAATATGTTTTGCATAAGAAAGGGATATATGATTTTTTTATGTTAGCAGTAACAAGGAAAAGGTACGCCTCAAATGCAGTTGCGAAACACAAGTAAAGTAACGGGGCAAAATGAAGTCACCAACCTGTTGCAGCCACAAAGGCCAAACATTCACTATTTTTCAAAGGTCCACTATTTTTGCCTAGCGGTCAAAAGTTAAGCTGATTTAAACGCTCAACAAATTTGCACCATAGAATAAACACTGGACGCGTTTGAATTCAGCTTAAACCTGCTCAAGCTACCAATCCGGCAATGTAGTTTATTGGTTAAGGGGCGTATAACAGCAAGGTTGTTCTGGCGTGTATCAAAATCTATCGTTATATTATGATCAATTATATTCCAAATGATCGAGTGATTTTTTTTAAATATTCTCTCGGCGTAAATCCTGAGAGCTCTTTAAAATCATGAATAAAATGAGCTTGATCAAAATAACATGCCTGAAGCCCTATGCTTGTTAGATTTTCCTGGTTGGCATTTAATAATGATTTAGCATATTTAAACCTGACTAATGTCGAGAATGATTTGTAGTTTATTCCTACATAATGATGCATAAGACGTTGAATCGTCCGTTCTCCCAAATGCTGTCTCCTGAGCAACTTTCTTTAGATTATCCGTCCCCTTAGTGCGCAATATGTAATTCACCAATGGGTAAATCCTCTCATCCAATGTTTTGGATTTATTGAGTTGTCTTAGAAAAAACGATTCTACAATTTCTACTCTTATCTTATTACTAATTGCATTGTTTAACTCGCTTAATAACATATCGTAATCATTAGGGAAGACTAATTTGATATGACCATGAGTATCAGAAAGTCCCTTAATGGAAAATCCAGAAAATGTTGAATTCCAATGGGTGTAAAGCATACAATCATTTGCTTTAGAGAAGTAGAACGCGTATAAATTTTTGGGCATGTGTTGAATCCTGTAACACTGAAATCATCTAACTGTGGCGTGTCGTCATCTATTATTTTAAATGAAGGATCTGAGAAAAATAGTACCATGCTGACGTAAGGAGTCGGAAAAACTGTCAATCCCGGTTTAACATGCAGTACCTGGCTTTCAGATATTTCAATAAAAAAGAAATTCTTAATAAAGAGTCTGAGCTCTGGAGAGGGAATATATTTCTCTATGATGGCCATATCTCAATTTTGTCAGTTTTTTACAATTACAACTGCTTCTATTTTAATATATTAATAAAAATTATTTAAATTTACTTAATTTTATGAAAAGAAGGAAGTTTCTTGTCAAATTATCGTTAATTACAGGTGCTGCTAATTTGATAAATCCATTCTTTTTAATATCTCAAACGAAAAGGAGCAAGATGGAAAACAAGTCGTTGGGACCAAAATTATTGCCGGCCTACAAAAGACGTTTTTCCCAAGAAGGAGCACGAGCGTTACTTATTTCCCGAGCTTCAAGATGTTTGTTTGTATCCTTCAAAGGTAGCCAAGATTGAATTTGACTGATACATGGTTTTTCGGTAAGAATAAACCGCAAAACATACGGTTGGGTATAGTAAATATAATGCCGTCATACATTACTTTTTCTTCAGAATGGCAACCCAGAATGACGCAGTGCTTTTTTTACGGCCAACGGCCGGGTTGTCGGGGCACACCTGTCATGGGAGGAGTGTTTGGTCCGCAGGCAATATGGGTTGTCGGAAATCCGTTTGTATGGCCAGGGGCGTCTTTTGCAGATGCTGTCAAATCTCAAAGCAGGTTTCGGATAGCCTGGAAGATACGGCGTTGAAGCTTTGCAGGAAGGCCGCGACAACGGCTGAAACGCTGTCGCAGGTTTTGCGGGAGGGACTGAAAAAGAGGCGCCATTTTAAGGCAGAGAAAATCAGTTTGCGACAAGAACGGGTTGAGTACCATCAAAAAGTTCCGCCGGCTGCGCACCAAAATTTATGCTTTTCTCATGGAAAGTATGCCGGATGGCAGCACGCGATGAGCGTTTGCTCTGTTTTGGCTTTCGGCCCTCCATCATGCGCAGAAATCAGCGCCCAACGGAAGAGGTCACTGTTGTCACAGAAGCCGCGACCTCAGAAGTCGTAACTGTGGTGGAGACGCCGATTCCCGCTGGCGGATTTTTAACGGAGTAGGAGGAAGCGACAAGCGATAGGCGAGAAAGTGAAAGATTGCACAGGAGAAACGCGTCGGTTGAATATACCTTGGGCTTAAAAAGGTGTGATTCGTAAAATTGGGCAAGCTAAATTTTCTTCTTTATAAATTCTTTTCTGTCACCGCTTTATTCAATTCGCACTTAGCACACGTTTTCCCGCCATCACCCGGAGTAAATTGGCGGGCAATTTTTTTGGCGGTGAAAATACCCGCAACAAGCACGACTGCAAAGACAATGATTTCCTGAACGCCCATTTTATCCAAATCCTAAAAGTCGTCCACCCTGGAAAACCACTAACGAGCCGAGGTAAGCAAGAATGGTCATATAAGCAATCATGATAAACGGCCAGCGCCAACTATTTGTCTCCCGCCTGACAACGGCCACGGTTGACATGCACTGGCAGGCTAAAGCAAAAAAGACCATTAGTGAAAGGGCGACGAGGGGTGTATAGACCGGTTTTCCGGTTTCGGGGTTACGCTCTTTGCGCATGGCTTCTCTTAAAGTAACGGAAGTTTCATCCGCGCCTTCCACATTATAAATGGTTGCCAATGTGCTCACTAAAACTTCCCGGGCGGCGAAGGAAGTGATCAAAGCGATTCCTATTTTCCAGTCGAAGCCGAGCGGTTTGATAACCGGCTCAATGACCTGACCGAGTTGGCCGGCAAAACTTTGTTTGATGGCTTCACTCGAGCTGATATCGGCTTGCGGTTTGGGGTAGGAGGCCAGGAACCAGAGTACGATTGAAATCGCCAGAATTATTTTTCCGGCGTCCGTCACGAAGATTTTGGCGCGTTCATATACCTGCAGAAATGTTTGATGCAACGAGGGACGTCGATAGGGGGGAAGCTCCATGATGAATGTCGAAGGTTGCTGTTTTTTTCCTTTAGAACGTTTTAATACAAATGCAGCGGCGATGGCTGCGACAATTCCCAGCAGGTACATCGCCAATAGGATAAGGCCTGGAAGTGAGAAAATCCCCAGCACGGCAATGCTTGGAATGAATGCACCTATCATCAGGGCGTAGACCGGCAGGCGGGCGCTGCAGCTCATGAGGGGCGCGATCATAATTGTGATCAGGCGTTCGCGTGAGTTTTGAATCGTGCGCGTTGCCATGATTCCGGGAATTGCACAGGCGAAGGATGAAAGCAAGGGGATCACCGAGCGGCCGCTCAAGCCGGCTCCCCGCATAAAACGGTCCATCATAAAAGCAACCCGGGCCATGTAGCCGGTATTTTCCAGGAGTGAAAGAAAGAAAAATAGAAACATGATTTGGGGAAGAAAAATCAGGATTGCGCCAACCCCGGCAATGGCCCCGTTGACAAGTAGATCTTCAAGTACGCCGTCCGGCATGATGGCCTCGACTTTGTTGCCAAGCCAACTGATGAAAGTCTCGATGCCGCTCATTGGAACCGCGGCCCAGGAGAAAATCGCCTGAAATATCAAAGCGAAAATAAACAGAAAAATAAATGGCCCGAGCAAACGGTGGGTTAGCACTGTATCGATTTTTTCACTAAAACTGCGGTCTTGCTTTATCTGGCGAACAGTTTTTCTGCAGATATCATCTATCCACTGGTAGCGCAATCGTGTTTCAAGCATGGGCCAGGGAACATTCTTTCTGGCAAGATTTTCACGGGATTGCTTCACCACCGTTTGCAGTTTTCCGTTTGGCTCATAACAATTCCGGATCCATGTGTCGAGCGCTTTGTCGTTTGAGAGGACGCGCAAAGCTTCGGAGCAGCTTGCAGGTGAAGTGACATGTGTGTTTGCTTGCAACCAATCGCAAATTGGCGCCGTGGCTTTTCGAATTTCATCATCGACCCGCAGACTGGCATTTTGAAAAGAATTTCTATCATCTGCAACCAGTTCAAAGATTTTTTCGCGTAATGCCTGCGAACCATTTCTTTTGTTTGCGGTAAGTGGCACGACCGGAATGTTGAGTTCTTTTGCCAGCGTTGCTACATCGATCTCGAGCCCCTTTGTTTTTGCAGAGTCCATCATGTTGAGGGCAAGCAGAACCGGAGCTCCGAGCTCGATAATTTGCGTGACAAGATAAAGATTGCGACTCAAATTGCTGGCGTCTGCTACGACAACAATCAGCTTAAGATTCTCAATCTCTGTCGAGCGGCCGGTAATAATGTCGGCAGCGATTTTGTCGTCTAAGGACTTCGGCACAAGACTGTATAGACCTGGAAGATCATAGACTTTCACTTCGACTCCAGCTCCACCTTTTAACATGCCGGTTTTTTTCTCGACGGTTACACCCGGGTAATTAGCGACTTTCTGCCGTAATCCGGTCAAAGCATTAAATAGCGAAGTCTTGCCGGAATTGGGGTTGCCAACAAGTGCGATATCGGCTGAGATATTCTTGGTTTTTATCTCTTCCATTAATTCGATGATATTTCCCTCTCAATAAGTATATTTTTGGCTTCAGAACGGCGCACCGAAAGGTGGTACCCACGTACATCCAGCTGCATCGGATCGCCCAGCGGTGCAAATTTAACCAGCTTAACCCGCGTCCCCGGTGTCAGTCCCATTTCCATTAAGTCGGATGAATTTGAGCTATTTTTGTGGATTGAGACAACAGTCCCTTCTTCGCCGGGCTTAAGAAGTGCAAGTGGAATCCTCTTATTCAGATCTGGACTTCCACTCTTATCAGCTCTTGAATAATTTTTGGAAGCAGAATCTTCACCGCGAGGGCTTTTAATCAGAAACATGGCAAGTGCAACGAGCAAAAACCCCAGAATTCCCTGAAATCCAAGAAAGCCCGCGACCTTCAAAAAGGCAAAATGCGGACTCACAAATCTAACCAGCCAGCCGGCTGATTCGTTTAGCAGCGAAAAAATAAAGCCGGACGCAATAAATGTTGCTTTGGTTTTGAAAGAATAAGGGGCGAAAATCAGCAGGTGCGTCAAAAGCAACACCACGAATGCCATCATCGGGAGGTGAGCGTGGGTTACTTCCAGCATCGACTGGTAAGTGCGTGGCATTTTAAATTGTTCCTCGGAACCCAAATAATAATCTTCAACCGACTGCGGCGTAATGTCCATCCTGGCAAAATATAAAGCGAAGTTGGTGGCCCAAAATCCGGTTAGCAGTAAAAGTGTGAAAAGTAGGGTCAGCTTCATCAAGGGCTGGCTTTGAAAGCCGCCGTTCTGCATGTACTTCAATTTAATTTCCCTTTTGCAATTGCAACTTGGTAAATTGCCAGCATTTTCCTAACCCCCAGGGTAATCGCCTGTACGGATAATGTGGCTCCCGTGATGTTGTGGATGTCGCGTTTCGGCCAGAGCTTATCACTTAATATTTTGCCAGCAAACAGCGCGAACCAATTGGAGGTGGGAAGATAATCTAAAGGTTCGTAAAACGCAAGAACCTCGACGATTTTTATTCTTGCTTTTTTGTCTAAAACAACCATAAATGTCTCCGGCTTGGTACGAACGATATTGCTTTCAAAAAAGGCGTATCCCATTATTGAATCTGCTTTTTTGCCCACATAAAAAGTAACGATTTTTGACTCGAGTTTCGCTTTGGCTAATCTTTGGATCTGATTAACTTGTTTCTCCGTCAGAAACAACGTTTTTCGATCAATCGAATCGCTGTTCGGAAAAGCTTCCTGCAGCGCCTGTTGCTGGGTTTTGAAAACTTTGGCGTGGCCTGCTTGAATTGCCAGCATCAACAAAAGTGTGCTAATTATAACTGGAAGTTTTTTCATAAATATCACCTATTCCGACCGTCGTGCAATTCCACCATCAGGCCCCGATTCGGAATTACGATCAGCTCATTTAGAATTGCAATCTTGTTTTTCAAACACCTGATTGAAGAATCCACTGATGAAACTCCCAGCATCTGGCACCATCAAAATAAATAAGTCATCGCTAAATTGAACTGGTCAACATTTGTGTTCGCTTCATTGTCCCGGTTGATATAATCCATTTTAAGAGCGACATTCGGATGCGGCTTGTATGTTAAGCCCAAAGTTAAATTCGTTCGTTCCCGCACCGGATTTCTTGAAAAGCCTGCCGGGACCTCCTGTTGGGTATCGAATTTTTCGTATTGAATAAATGGCGCAAGATAATGAGTGCTGCTTCGGGCTATCAAGGGTAAGATGTCATAAGCCGCAGTTACATAAAACCCGTGCTGCGCTTCACCGACTGAGCCAGTACCGGAAAGGCCTAAAGCCGAGTTCAATGCCGTGATGTCGCTAATATGTGATTGCGCATAAAGCCCCCTAAGCTCAAGACCCTTGCGCGCAAATATTAAATGAAGAGAGAAGAGTTTTAATGAAACATCGATATTTTTGCCGGACGAGTCGACTAAGGTCTGACCTGTATTTCCGAGAAAAAACGACACTCCGAAATCAAGGCCGAGGATGCCGGTGTAATTAAGTCTTCCGGAAATTCCTAAATCTTCCGCAATAGCTTTGGCACCGTTTTGACGGCCGCCTCGAATCCCGTTTGAAGAAAACTGGGCGGCGTTCAGACTTTCTGTTACAAACAATTTGTAAGCAAGACCTTTTGAACTTTCACCGAGGATTCCAAAACCATTCGCACGCCAGGTCGTGGGAATAATTCGCTGTTCGGTTTCGGGTCGGAGCACACCATGATAAGTGGGAGGTTCGTGCAGTTCATTTATTATACCCAGGGGCGGCAAAACCATGCCGGCCCGGATATTAAACGCTGGACTTAACTGTGCCTCGATGTAACCAAACTCTATTGAGACCGAACCCGGAGAACCTGATGCCGTTTTTGCATGCTCGAACTCAATTTCAGCGTTAAAAAGCAGCCAATCGTTAAAACGAAACCCCAAATAAGTGACATGTCGTAAGAAATCAAAACTATTGGCTTTGCCGGACGGAGAACCATTATCCTGTTCAGTTGAAAAGTTTTCGTAGATCATTTCACCATAGCCAGCAATTGAGATACCGTTTTTCGCCAACTGATAAATCCGCGAGGCCGCCGGTCCCATGCCGTAACGGCTTTCGTACTTGGCTGCTGCGACTTCACCCAGTTTCGTTTTTTCAAGCTCTTCAGTTAAGATATCAATCCGCCGTATCAATTCTTTCAAGGTGTCTTGCCGCGTTGGTTGCTGGGCAAAAAGTTGACCATTTAAGAAAAAGATTAGGAAAACTCCGGTACTTAAAGCGTATATTAGTTTCATTAAATTAATAATCGTTCCGATTATAGTTAAGTGTTTGTTAAATTGACGTTTAGGGACTAAAAATGATACAAATATTTGAGGTGAATGTCAAGAAGAATATAGACTAATTGTTGTATTTTTTATGAACTAATCTGTTGCTGGCTCTTGCTCTTCAGGTGTGAGAAATTGGACTAAATTCCCGAAGCCGGGCCGACCCGTACTTCGGGGTAGGTTGTGAGATGTAATTCCCGAAAACGAGAGCAATTTTTCACAGTATTATTCTTAACGCTCCTCGCTTTTTACTCCTCCAGCGTCCGCACCTCAATAGTGGTAAGCCGCAAACGGTGGGAAAGTTCTCGCGCCATACCAAGCAGCATCTTCGACGCAAGGAGAGATTCCTTTTTCACAAGATGCTGAAAATCGTCCACAGTCATATAAAGAAGTTCGGTTTCGGAATCGGCGCGGACAGTTGCCGAGCGGGGTTGTTGCTCGAGGATGGCCATTGCACCAAAAAAGACGCCCTCGCCAAATGTGGCCAGTCTGCGGACACGGCCGTTTTGAGAGAGCTTGGCAATTACGCTTACACCGCCTGAGAGAATGAAGTAAATCTTGTCCCCCGGTTCGCCTTCTTTAAAGACAATATCCGATTTTTTGAGTTCGATCGGGTGCATGTATTTTTCGACTGTTTGCAGCTGCTTCGGTGTTAAATCTTTAAAAATATCAAGGCTCTGCATGGTGATTTTTTCCGGAGGAATTTGTGCCGTCTCTAATTCTGTCTGAATTAACACATCCTCAGCCCACTCCTGTGCCCGGTCTGTATCCGGGAAAATATATACCGGACCGATCGCCTCGATGACACCCATGTCTTGCATGAGTCTTTTCATGCGTTCTTTTTCTTCATCCCCGGGCATATCCAAATAGCTGATTGCCAAAAAATTGCCTTGCTCGTGCACGCGATTAACGATTTGTTTTAGTAGCTGCGCACCTGTTAGGTCGATGGTGTGTATGCGTTTGAAGTCGAGAATAATACAGAAACTGTCGAGGTTTTTTTCTAATTCCGCCAGCAGTTTGTCGCAGGTGCCGAAAAAGAGTGAGCCGTTCAGCTCGTAAATTTTAATCAAGTGACCCTTCTGCTCGAGGATTTCCGTGGCCGCGTGGCTGCGAACTTTTTTAGAGCGAATCAGGTCGCCGGTGTACATTCGGCGCACAATGTTCTTGCCAATTTGTTCTTTTATAAAAAGAAATGCCGTAATCACCAGGCCGACTAAAACGGCGATAATCAAATCAATTGCCACAGTAATTACCGTAACCGCAACAATCACAAGCAGATTGCCTAAGGCGGATTTTTTTCGGGAAAGATTGATACTTTCTAACTCAATCATAGAGACGGAGGTAATGAGAAGAATCCCTGCCAGCACCGACATGGGAATCCATTGCACCAAATTTGCCATGAATAATACCACCAGCAGAACAGTTACACTGTTCACAATTCCGGCGAGGGGAGTTCGTGCACCCGCGTTGACATTGACCATAGTCGCGAGGGTTGAGCCTGCAACGGGCAGCCCGCCAAAAGCAGCAGAGGCGATATTGCCGATTCCCTGTCCGAAAAGTTCTTTGGTGCTGTTATGTCTGGATTTGGTGACCATATCGGTGACCACTGAAGTTAACAAGGTGTCGATTGAAGCGAGAATACTTAAGGTCAAGGCGGGTAGAAGTAAGGCGGTTAATTTTGACAAGGGAATGAGAGCGCTCACGCTGAAGAAATTCATCACTTGTTTCGGGGTCGGAAAAGAACTTGGGATATATCCGATGATTAAAGGGTTATTTTCGATCTGCAGCAAAGAGGGATTGAAAAATGTTCCAATTGCAAAGTAGGTCGCGACGCCGCATAAAAGTCCGACCAATGAACTGGGAACAGCTTTGGTTATTTTTTTTGCGGTCAACATCATCACGATGGTCACCGCGCCGACAATTAAAGTTTCATATCGAAAATCTGAACTCCCTGAAAAGATTGCCAGGAGATTCGTGTCTTTAGAAACGCCAAACAACGGCCGCAATTGTCCGAGAAAGATAATAATAGCAATACCATTCATGAAACCGGCGATGACCGGATAAGGAATAAATTTTATAAGTTTACCCCCGCCAACAGCTCCCATGATGAGCTGGAGCAATCCGGCTATTAAAATGGTCATGGAAACCAGGACTAAAATCACCATGACCTGGTTTTCACCCAAAGCGGCAATTTCCGGATCCTTTAACAGGGTGGCAATAATAGAGGTAACCATGACAGACATCGGGGCGGTAGGAACGGCAATTTGCCCGGGTGTGCCGCCGAAGATGCTGGTGAGGATGCCGGCAACGATAACGCCATAGAGCCCGGTCAGTGCGCCTTGGGCGATGTATTCCTCACCGAGGGGTGCAAACGCCACCACGCCAAAAGCGATCGCCAGCGGCAATGCTATTACGGATGTGGTGATACCCCCCATGATATCGCCTTTAATATTGGAAAAGAGTTTCACTCGGGGTCTCCTCCTTAAATTTCAAAGCCTATTTAACCAGATATTTCGGCGGCAGGTGTGGTGCATAATCCGTATTTAATATAGCAAATTATTCAAGAGGTGCGGAAAGAATCAAATGATAAATCTGGGGGATACCGGATTAGCTGTTGAAATTTGGGAAAAGAATGTTACATTGAAGTCAGATTGCATAATCGTACTGATAAAATAATCTCACGGATGCAGGGTTCATTGATGCCTATGCTATTTTTCATACTTCAGACATGTATGATTTTTGTGCTGATTGGAATCGATTCAATCGGGGCTAAAATTATTTTTCAAGAGAAAGCCAGTCAGCCTTACCTGGTTGTCCTAGGAATAGCTCAGGACGGTGGTGTTCCCCAGGCAGGTACCAAAAAACATCAAGCCTGGGCAAATGAGAGATCTAAGCGTCAGGTGGTTAGCCTGGCCTTAATTGATCCGGTGAGCAAAGAACGCTGGCTGTTCGAGGCCACCCCGGACTTCAGGGAGCAGCTTCACAACTTGGATAAAATAGCACCGGTAGATGAAACACCGGGACTGATGGGAATTTTCCTGACCCATGCCCATATTGGGCATTATACCGGCCTGATGTTTCTCGGTCACGAATCCATGGGCGCGCAGGGCGTCCCTGTCTTTGCGATGCCAAAAATGTTCGAGTACTTGAGCACGAATGGTCCCTGGGAGCAACTGGTTCGTTACAACAATATCGCTTTGAAAAAGTTAGAGCACGGCACGCCACTGAAGCTAAATAAACGGCTAAGCGTCGTACCGTTTTTAGTGCCGCACCGGCAGGAATATTCTGAAGTGGTTGGCTACCGGATTGAAGGTCCGAATCGCTCAGTGCTTTTTATCCCGGATATCGACAGTTGGGAGGAGTGGGATGATTGGGGTACTCGAATTGAGGGGATGCTGGCCGAGGTCGATGTCGCTTATTTAGATGGCACTTTCTTTGCCAACGGCGAAATACCCGGCCGCGACATGTCGGGATTTCCGCATCCATTTATTACGCACAGTATGGAACGCTTTGCTTCTTTGCCTTTGAAAGAGCGTCAGAAAGTTCGCTTTATCCATTTTAATCACACGAACCCCGCCTTAGATCCCGGCAGCAAAGCTCGTCTTAAGATTGAAAAGAATGCTTTTCGAGTTGCGAAAGAGGGAGAGCGGATTGAGTTATAGTTTTAGGATTATCTAACCTGATTAATTCACAAATTTCCATTCAGGCAAAAACTTCAATATTGTCATGCCCGAGTCGTCGGGCATCCATTACCTGCACTTAGTTGAGTTAATGGCTCGCCGCCTGCCAGGCTGTGGCAAAAGACTCTGAATCTATGAAAAAATAGTGCGACGGCGTCCCCGCCGAGCCTGCAACGGCCCTCGGCGGGACACCATCGGGCTCTTAAACCGAAATCTGCAACAGCCTGTTTCGCGGGAATGACGATATTTATAGTTTCCTGAGCGTGCCGAAGGGACACAGAGAATAAAATATTAACACTGAATAACACTCGATATTTCCGGGAGCGAACCAGTTTTTTCAATTTCGAAATAAATCGGTTCTTGATTTCTATTCAAAAACCGAGTTTTCTACAGACGGCTCAGTGGCATTCGGTGTCCGTTGGTGTTTCAATTTTATGAATTGCAATTAGTGGAGCGTTTTCGAAATAACATTGCGATGGGTCGGTATGATGTGTTTGGGTGTTAGAAGTGTCAGAGTGTTAAAGATTTTTCTTCCTAAGTTATTTTATTTTAGATACTTGAAATCCCTTAACACCTTTAACACCCAAACACCTGAACACTTCTCTCTTCAATGCTACGCTATTTACAGAACGGTGCACTAGTGCTTAGGTTAACCTGATTTCCTAAGTCACGATCGCAGGTAAGAAGCGCCGTTTACGTCCACGATGCAACCGGTCAAAAATTCGGAGCCTTCCGACGCCAGAAACAAAGCGGTGTGGGCGACCTCTCTGGGTTTTGCTACTCTTCCCAGCGGGCTTTGATTGCGAATTTCATCTCCTTGCGGGCCATATAAAATAGGCGACACTCTATCGGTATCCACAAAACCGGGAGCAATCACGAAAAAGAAAATGTTATGAGGAGCCAAAGCTTTGGCCAGGGACTGGCTCATGGCATTGAGTCCTGCCTTAGTTGCGCCATAGGCCGGTGCATCCGGTTCGCCGCGAAACGCCCCGCGTGAGGAGATATTGACAATTTTGCCGCCATCGTGCAGCATCATGTGTTTTGCCACACAAAAAGTGAGGTTCGCCGGGCCCAGCAAATTGGTTGCAACTGTCTTTTGCCATATTTGCTGCCACTCCTCATATTCCATGTCCAGAATAGGGTGGACCTCGAAAATACCGGCGTTGTTAATCAATACATCGATTTTCCCCATTCCTCTGGAGATAGTTTCGACCAGATTCGGCAACTCATCCGGTTGAGTGAGATCGGCCTGGGCAAGCCGGTGTGAGTCGCCTTTTAATGACTCGAGAGTTTCTTTCGCCGCTCTTTCATTTTTATTGAAATGGACAACGACCTGGGCATCGTGTTCTGCAAATTGTTGGGCAATCGCCCGCCCGATGCCTCCGGAGGCGCCCGTAACCAGAACAGTCTTGTGGAAAAAGTTT
>SMXC01000040.1 GCA_004356825.1 Caldithrix sp. | reverse complement strand
CTTGTTAAGGCGTTCTCGGGCAAGTTTATAGGCCCGGTCATTTTGAGATTTTTTTACTTGCTGATATTTTTTCACCGCATCTTCATGTCTACCAACCATATCGTAGCACAAGCCAATTTTATAATTTGCCAGAGCCAAAATCCCTTTTTGTATTTTACTCATAGAAGCGTTAACAGCCAAAGTCTGCTGATAAAAAGAGGTGGCCTCTTCAAATTCATTCATTTCGAAATAAGTATTCCCCAGATTGTAAAGCAATGAGATTTTAAAAATCGGATAGCGTTGTACGGCCTCTTGAGCCAACCCGGATTTAAAGGATTCGATTGCCAGAGAGTGATCGCCCTTTCGTTGATAATTCTCACCCAGGAAACTTAAAAAACCTGAATTTGCCGGATAAAGGTTTGCTAATTTCTCAGAATACTGCAGAGCTTTTTCAGGTTGTTTTTCAGTATACAAATAAATATTCCCCAGGATAAGCATGGCCTCGGCTTGCGAATATTTACCGTGTTCAGCGGCAAGTTGCAGTTGCTTAAGTCCGCGCTCTCTGTCTCCTTCAATGCCAAAAATTGCGGTTACCCTCTTGATGAATTGAGGTAACACATCCGCATAGTAATGATACAAGCCCAACCCCAAATAAGCATCGTAGTAGTTCGGATCGATGGCTACGATTTTCTTCAAAAAATCAATCCCGTCTTTGCCGTACCAGAAAGCCCGGAGCCAATTACTCTGCCGACCGTGATAGGCAGCAAGATAAATATGAATCGTTCCCAGATAAAACAGCGCGTCCAACCTCTTTTCTTTCTTCGACAAATTTCGTTTTGAAAGTTGTATCGCTTTAGAAGTGAGTTTTTTGAATTTGTTTTCTACCGCCTCACTCGCCCGCCATTGCAGCATGTAAAAATGATTCACCGACTGCAGAACATAACTCAATGGGTTTTGTGGATCGAGTTTGATAAGCTGATCGAATACCTCGGCGGCTTTCTCGATTTGCATGTTGTAGCCGTACTCGATGCCTTTGAGGGTAAGTTGGTGATAGGCGTTCTTATCAGGAGCCGGCGCATTGGAGCTAAAGGGAATAAAAACTAAAATTGTAAATAGAACGCGAATCATTGTGCCATTTATCGAATTTTTCTCAATTATGAATGAACCCGTTGTGCTAGTTAAAGCTCCGAAGTAATATCAAGTGATTGTTTTTTAGAATTCAAAAGAAAAAGACAGGATAAACAGGGATGGCAAAGATTAAGTTAACTCTGTTTTATCACCTAAGTCCTGTCCAAACAATTAATAAAACATCTTCAAATCACTAATTGGTAAGCTAACTAGCACAACGCGTTACGTTTATGTGCCTCTTATTTTAATTATTTAGTAAATGTCATCTTCTTAATTTGGACGTTATTTCCGGCTTCGAGTCTGTAGACGTAAACTCCCGCAGAAACTTGCTGCCCCAGGTTATTCGTACCAATCCAGCTAACCGTCTGAAATCCGGCATTCTGTACTTCATCCACCAGGGTAATAACCTCTTGACCGAGCGTATTATAAATGGTCAGATTAACATGAGTCTCCTCAGTTAGGCCGTAACGAATCTGGGTTGATGGATTGAAAGGATTCGGATAGTTTTGCTCAAGAAAGAATTCCTCGGGTACTGTCGCCTCATTTGTAGGATTCAGTCCCCAAACGTCGTCGCCGGCTTTGGTAATTGTCGGACCCACTGCCTTGCTGAACCCAAAGGTGTCCCGGTCAAGCGGAACGTTCGGAAACGTCCCTACTTTCCAGTTGAAACTGTAGCTACCGGCTGGTAATCCGCCCGGAAACTCAAAGTCGCTAATTGTAGTACTAAATTGCCCAAAGGGAGCAACGTTGATATTCGTAACGCCTAATCCACCAACCGGGCCAACTTCCTCGCCACCCCTAGACAGTAAAGTGACCGTGTTCCATAGTTGAGCGGTCAAGTTCGAAGGACCATTGTTGTCTACCGTAATATCCATGTCAAAAATGATGCCCCCGGCAGGAATGATAATCGGAACTGCGACGCTGGGGGTTACTGTGATCCTAACCTGGCGCAGGGGTGGACAAGTCGCGACCAACGCGTAATCCGCATCCAGAGCCGCCGTCTCCACATGGCCATCTTGCACTATCTCATCGGCCAAAACTTCAACCGTCCATGTGCCGCTTGCCGGATTTTCAATAAATACATTTTCTACAGTATCCCGGACATTGGAAGAACCACCGGGGGAGGACCAGTTGCTTGATAGCAAACCGTTGTTCCCCCAGTAGACTGTACTTGAAGGACTGGTAACCTTCAAGGTCAGATCATTTATGCGGTGTACTGAAGCAGCGGGATTTCCTGGAGGGTCGGCATAAGTCATTGTAACTAAAAGCGGTTCGTTGCCATCAGAATCTACAGTATAGGTATGCGTCTCAAGTGGTGTGATGACTGCGGTTTCATCAATGAGAATTGGAAGAATCCAGTTATGTTTCTCGGCAGTTTCATACAACTTCTGTACATCGGGCATCCCCCAGCCCTGGTGCACTCGTGTTTTATCGTGAACGGTACTGTTGAAGTCGTACTGATAGGCTGAGTTGATTAATAGCGCCTTTGCTGTTGTCATATGCGGTCGGCTGTCGAAAACATCAAGATTCTGTCCGGGGCTGCCGGAGAATACGCCATCTGCCCACATTTGGAAGACAAGCCCGGCATGACCCGCAACAATAGGTGTGGCACCACTGGTGCCGCCAAAATTGGTGTAAGCCGAAACTCCACCAGATGAGGAAGCTCGAATGGCATCGTAGAAGTGCCACAAATCGGGCTTTATGCGGTCGTCAGCGGCTGGCCCGATGCTGGCGCCAAAGCTCCATGTGTCATCATTTCTGTCTAATGTATTGAAATGCCGCACACCGCCAACAGCGACTATATTTTTGGCCCAGGCTTGCGGCCGCGACATCTGATTGCCGGCATTACTTTGCGACTGCATGATCAGGATATCATGATCGAATAATAATTCATCCATATCAGCCGAAACAGTGGTGTAGTTGAGCGTACGCGCATTACCCCAGCTATTGGTCTGAAATACAGCCCGATAAGGACCATTCGGATCAACAAGCTCTGCTGTATGGGCATATCTGTTAGGCAGGTTATGGAAGCTAGCCATGATTGGCTGTTCAGCGTCTGGGAGCAGACCTCTTGCTTGTGAGTTGAACTCCCCGCTGCCAAATACGATACTGAAGACACTGGTGCCATGGGAAACATCCGGGTCATTGCCAGGGTGAAAGATTGGAGGGTTCGCCTGAAAATTTTCATGCGAGTCAAACAGGCCGGTATCCAGTACTTCTCCTCGTACACCCTGGCCAGTGTATCCTTGTGCATTTTCCAGGAAATCCGCCCCGCTCAACGCTCGCACAATGTCCATATCGGTTTCAATCGGTGTCCGCAGGTCGATGTAGGCAATGCCAGGTAACTGCGCAGCTTCGAAAAGTTGACGTCGAGTCAAAGTTGCCTCCATTCGGCTGCCCCCGGTCCTCAAAGTTACTCTACCACCAAGGCCCTGTACCTCACGTTCAACAGCTGCTTGCGCTGTCGTACCTTTTTCAAACAACCACATTGAATAACTTGTAGGAGTAGCACTGGCATTTTCAAGACCAGGTTCAAGTTTATAGGCTGGATGATAAGGGCCGACCCAGCGTACAAATGACAATGCTTCCACCTGTTCGCGTTGTGAAGAAGTTAGATGCGCAATAACCGCGTGATCGGGTTGGTGGACCGATATTTTGCCTCCGATTCGAACAATCTCCATCTGGTAGGCTGCAAAAGCCTGGGTCAGAAATTGGACTATATATGGGGAGGGTCCTGAGTCTGAAGTTCTTGCCTTCAATGCTTCAAGCATTGCATCTTCCGGATCAGTCATGAGCGGGTCAAATGTTAGGTACCGAAGCCTTATATCTTTACGCTGGCTAAATTCACGACTGATCCCGTTCAGATTTACTCTATAGGTGGTATTACCTTCTAACGTGACCCGAATGTTTCCGACATTGATTTCAGTCTGCCCAAACATGGGAGAGCTGGACAAACATAAAAATGATAGTATCAACACCACACTGGTAAAAATATTTGAATGCTGCATTTGTCTCCTCCTTACAAGTGAAATAGTGAAAAACATCATGAAAAGAATCGAAATATTCCGTCGCATAGTTCCTCCAAGTTTTAAATGAAAATTCATATCTGAACTGAATGGAAGTGAGAAAAAGAATCTGGAATGTCCGCCTCTCTTAAAAAAAGCGGCATTGCCCCATTTCTTGAGCGTTCTCACACTCGCTCAAATTCATGTTTTGTTCATTTCATCGGCGGCCCTCCCCCCAGGTTATTTGATCTTTATCAAAAAGAATTTGACTTGAACCACCACAACTTCTTGGTGTTAAGTTTATACGTGGTCATTAATGTCTCCGAAAGAAATGCATACCTGAATGAATATAATATGGTAACATTTCTCACCTGCTTTCAGGTGTCATTCCGACCAACGGGAGGAATCTGAGTCTTGGCATGCTAAGATTTGAAGGCTAAAGTCAATTCCTCAAGACAATCCGGGTTCATCAGATTTCTCGCTGCGCTCGAAATGACATAGTTCTTTGTTATTGTTTTTTAAATGATGCTTATGTAGATATTCCCCAGTGAGAAATGTTAGTAATATGCCTAAACATTTCCTTTACTTGCGGGCCGGATCGGGAAGTTAACTCGGTCGAGCTTGTCAGAATTGATACGGATAGTTCGTCAAAAACAGCAAGATCCGTGTGCCGCTTCCTGCCTCATTATCCACTGAAACAAAAAAAATCTCGCCATATTTTTTATCGTTGAGCCACAGGTAGCTTGAAACGTGGATACTCATCCCCAACATCCAGCGAATAGATTTCGCATAATACTCCCCATTGCGAATTTCAAGGAGGAACTTAAACCTATTTATAGAGCTTAAGCTTTTTATGACTGCGGTGATACATTGTCCAATGAATACTAGCCAGGAGATTGACTAAAAGAAAGATGACCCGGCTGGAATTTATGGACGAGGTATCGCTGATCCAACCATTTTTACATATACACTCTGATACCGCAATTTGCAACAAAAAAAGATTAGAGTCAAAAAAATAATGACAAACTTTTCTTCGAGATTGTGCATAGCTTTTACCTTATTTTTATTGAGCTTAAATAAGATAAAACTACATTGCCTATGTACAATCTCTTTTTGTTACTGCGCAACGGATGAATAACATAATCCTCAGGCGGTTAAAATGGTGCTATTTTCAAAATTAATCCCTGAGATTTATCACCTCCGAGACCTCAATACTCATTGATTAATACGTCCAGAAACCAATTGACATCCAGATGCCCGGACACACAGTCGGAATCCAGGTCGATCGCATCAACTTTATTAATCTGCAACACCCATGCAGCACTGTCCATAATTGAAAAACAAGCGTGAGGGTCTGTGTACTATTCCTGCATGCAGCTAAGTGCTCAGACATACTCGGTGAGGCGCCTTCGGGCTGGCAAATTTTTATTTTTAGTCATTCACCAATAAGCTTTATGAGCTTGTTTTTTAAAGATATTTTTTTAGATTTCAATTATGAAGAAATTTTTCCGCCATATTTTCCTGGGATTTGCTATCTGGACCGCTTACAACTTTCTCAATGCCGGGATAGTATCCATTCAGGGAAAAATGCCCTATGCGCTTGCCTGGAGGTCCACCGCAATCGCTAACTGCATGATGGCGCTTTTAAAGCATCCCGCTCTGGTATTCTTGTAAAAAATTCCCTTTTAATAAATCTTCGATCCGATTCTTTGGCATTCATTTCTTTGGAAGTATCTTTTTCACAATAGTTTGGCTGTCGTTGACTTACGGCTTTTATTGGGTTACGTCCGGCGAAGCCCTGGTTAAATTCTTATACTCTCAAGGCGTCCACATGTGGCAGTTCCTGGATGGCCTCACCAAATACGGCCTATTGGTTGGCATTTTTTACACAATTAGTTTCTATCAAAAATTCAAAGAAAAAGAGTTAAAAGAAACTGAGCTGAAACTCCTCACAAAAAACATGGAACTGCAAAACCTGAAATCACAAATTAACCCGCACTTTTTATTCAATGCATTAAATTCGGTCAATGCTCTGATGGCCAAAAATCCGGAAAAGGCCCGAACAATGAATGCCAGGTTAGCCGAACTCCTGCGCTTTTCTCTCGAAGGTTACGCCAGCAAATTCGTGACTTTGAACCAGGAATTAAAATTCATCCGCAACTATTTGGATATTGAAAAAATTCGTTTTGGGCCCAGGCTCAGAGTAAAGGAAGAAATCAATGGCGATGTTCTTGAAGAAAGTGTCCCGAGTATGCTTCTGCAGCCTATTGTCGAAAATGCCATCAAACACGGCATCTCGAAGGAAGCAAAAGGCGGCGAGTTAATCATTCGCATTTTTAAAGAGGATGGTTACCTAAATTTCGAAATTGCCAATACCGGAAAACCGGCGCGAAACGGTAAACTGCAGGATTGTTTTGAAAAAGGGATCGGTTTAAAAAATACCCACGAGCGCCTCAAGCGCATTTACGGCGAATCATTCGGATTAGAATTAAAGAATTCATCTGAAGAAGCTTTTACTGTTAAAATTAAAATTCCTCTCAAGCAAAATCATGATTGACAAAAAAATCCGCACAATCCTGGTCGATGATGAAGATCTGGCTCGTCAGATGCTGCAGGAATACCTTGCCCACTATCCGAACGTTGAAATCGTCGGTGAATGCAGCAGCGGTAAACAGGCGGTCAAAACCATAAATTCACTCCAGCCAGACTTGATTTTTCTGGATGTGCAAATGCCGGAACTATCAGGATTCGGGGTGATCAAGAAACTCAAAAAGATACCGTTCGTAATTTTCTCAACCGCTTACGACAAATATGCCCTTCAGGCTTTTGAAGTCAATGCTGTTGACTACCTGCTGAAACCCTATGACCGCGAGCGTTTCAACCAGGCCATGCAAAGGGTACTGGAGAGAATCAAAAACGACACTCCGCCTAATGAGCAGTTGCGCTCGTTAATAAATAGCATCCAAATAGATCAAGCCGACACCCAACGCATTTGGATTAAAGAGAACGGCTCTCTCAAGCCTATCAAACTTCAAGAAATCGATTGGATTGAAGCTATGGATGAACTATGCCTGCCTGCATGTGGGAAAGGCAAATCATTTGGTCAACCAGACCCTGCGAGAATTAGAAGCAAAACTGGATGCTAAAATGTTTATGCGCATCCACCGCTCGACGATTGTGAATTTGGACCGCATTCAGGAACTTAGACCGTTAGGAACCGGGAGCTACCAGGTGGTTTTGAAGGACAGGACGAAACTATCTCTCAGCCGTGGTCAAGCGAAGAAGTTAAAGGAGTTGGTGATATAAGAACGGGAACGGTCATGACCGTTCCCTACAAATATTTATTCGAGGCATTTAACAAACCTCCCGAATTCTTACCAGCCTGCGGGAGGTTAGCATGGAATCTATTTCATCAGGATCATTTTGCGCGAAATTGATTTGGAATTTGTTGTAAGCTGGTAAATATAGACGCCGGTAGCAACCTGCCCGCCAAAGTCATCGAGTCCATTCCATCGAGCGCTAAAATATCCCGCCCCTTTCTGTTCGCTATCTATCAAACTTCTAACCTTGCGGCCCAGCAAGTCGTAAATTACTATCGAAACACCGCTTGCTTGCGGTAGGTTGTAGCGGATGCTGGTTGCCGGATTAAATGGATTCGGAAAGTTTTGCAGGAGTTCAAACTGTTCGGGTACCAGGCCGATTTCTCCCGCCTGAGTGGTGGCAAACTGATGACTGCCAACAATCAGTTTAAACTTCTTCTCTACTCCGTCCCTGCCTGACTTAAATGTATAAACAGAATTTGCGCGTAAATTATGGGCGCTGTGCAGAGCTTGATCAATTAAGTGGACTTCGGCATTGGCGGGAAAGTCACCCAAAAAATCGAACGATAATCTAACATCCGCATAAGCTTCGTTGGTCTTCACATCAAATTGCCACACCTGCTCAGAAATGCCAGCCGGTCTGAAATCAGTACTGAATTCATCCGTCGGCAAGTTCCATCCGGGGTGCGCAAATGAGACTTTTAAGAATTGGCCAATCACGGGTGGTTCGGCTAATTCGAAATTATCAAACCCCGGCTGAGCGTTTTGTAAAACGCCGGCCCAGTTTTCCAAATCATGCATTTGGCCGACCCGCCCGGATATTTGCACAGCCCAGTCTCCCGGTCCAAAACCAAGATTGGCGGTTACTTTTGAAACTGTTCCCGGGGCAGCCCTGGGGCGGACAACAAGATATATATCATCCTTGCCGCTATCGCTGGCGACAAAAAGGGCATATCCTTTCCAGGTTTCCATAACATCTGTAATATTCCAGCCGCCGGCATAGAACCGCAGTGATACAATTGAATTGGAATTAATAAGGGATAACGATTCTTTATGCACTGGGAAATTGAAAGGCGTCGCAATCAGATTCCAACCTTCGTAAACTTGAATGGTATCATTACAAACCGTGCGTCTGGTTTGGCCTGGCCCACCATCGACAATAATGTTTTCCTGACGTGTGATAATAAAGTAGGACCGACCCGGAGTAAAATCTCTGGCCGTGTCCGCTTCAACGAAACAAAGTTCCGGATTCTCAGGACAGCCGGAAATCGAACCATCATTCTTGAAGTCAAAAAACCGCCACATAGTATTATCGTATGCGCCTAAATCATCCTCTAAAACCTGTAGGACCTGGCTGTTATCCAGCTCGTACGGCACGGAGAACAATTGATAGGAATTTGTAGTATCTCCGGCAACTAAAGGAACAGGGCGGCCATCCGTATCAATTCGAAAATCGCCCTCACCCTCCAAACGGGTGCGGAGCGGAAACCAGAGTGAATCTGAATCACAGAGTGATGAAGTCGGTCCGGCTGCCATGTTATCGAGATCGTCGGTTGCCACTACTTGATACTCGACGCCGCGCTTGGTAACGCCAGCAGCCGGAATATTGAGGATATACATATCGGTGCTGCCAATTCGAGTCAGTTTCCTGGAAGGCTCTTCCGACTCAGCGCCGCCAAAGCGATAATGCAATCTAATGCTTGAAGTGTCGATGCCGATGTGGTCGGTTATGGTCACAGTATCGATGAATGCCTGTCCCAGATTAGCGATATTCTGCGCATCGGGGAGAATACGGGTGATTTCTGGCGGGCACATATCGAATTTATATTGCGTAAAGGCGTAATTGTTGAAATTGACATTTCCGATCGAATCTGCAAGCCAGAAATAAAGTGAATCTTTTCCACAGAGATCTTCTGAATCAAAGGGCACTGTGAACAATTCCATTTCCCCGATGGGTGGGTTAAATTGGCTGGTGCCGTCATAATCTGCCACTGACGTTGGTGGATCCTTAAATTTCCAGAAAACTTGGACTGCATCTCTACTGTTTCTGGATTGATCAACAGGAATATTGATGGTTAATTTATAGGCCTCATTCCGGCCAAACCACTGAAGCGCCGGAATGGTCCGGTCTGCGATCGTAGGTATTCCAGGCGGCGTGATATCATAATAAAAGAAATCCTCAACTCTGTTTGCCCAACTGCGGTTGCCATTCCCATCTTCCAACCAGACATAACAGTACCACCGTCCGGACGTAATGCGATTTAAGAGCGGTAAGCTCACACAGTTGGTATTGGGTACTAAAACAACCCTTCCGCCTACACTGGTTTCGGTTTGACTTGTGTCGGGTTCAGTCGATTGCGTGCTGGGCGTTCTTGAAAAATAGTACCAAACGCTTGAAATACCGCTCGGATCATTCACAGGATCCCAGCAAAGGCCAAGGCTGCCGGCACTAATCAATCTTCCCAGTGTAAAACTAACCGCCAGACCTGTAATCGGCGGCGGCGGGGATTCATCGCTGGCATTGCCAGACAGGGAAATGGTCCGGATTGGCGTAATGCCGTCATCATTAATAATTTGCATGGTTGCATTATACAAAACTCTGCTTGTCGGCGCAAAGGTCACATCAACCCTTTTTGTGGAATCCGGTGGGATAGTAAGCTCAGTTGCTGAAACCGTAAAGACTCCGTCAGTTGTAGACATATATGATACATTTAAAGTGTCACCAAGACTGGCATTAGTAGGTTTGGGATTGCTGACAAAGATAGAAAGTGTGCTATCTGACTCCACTTCGACTTTGCCAAAACTCAGCGAGTTCAGGATTTGTTCACTGAGAGAGGACACCCTAATTCTGGGACCCCTCGCAGAGCCGAGTAATTGAACCGTGTGTGAAGTCTGAAAACGATCATTGCTGAAGACCGTCATAGTTCCTGCATACGACGTTCGTTGCGTTGGATTAAATTCAACAGTGACAACTCTGAATCCGTTTCCGGGTAATGTAAAAGAGTCTCTTGGATTTACCAATCGAAATGGTGGAGGTACACTTATACTGGAAACGATGAGTTCTGAACAGCTACTATTCGTAATTGTAACCGTCATGGTTTCCCGCTCGTCGGAGAAAAAACTTGTAATTCCAAAATCTAAGGTAGTCGTATCCAACTGAAGTTCGCCGCCACGACAAATAAACAAGGTTTTGTTTAAAACTGTGCTTAAAGTAGTATCCATCTTGGTGCCCGCACGGTCTTTGGCTCCGAAAATCTGAAAAATATATTCGCCGTCTGATGTTTCTGGAACATTATTCGAAACCCTGAAAGATCCTTGCCAAACTCTGAGTGACGTCCATCCCTGGTATACAGGCACGTTGAATGTAAACGGTTCCTGCAGTCCCGCCCTTACGGTTGGATTTGTAGTTGTATCAATATCTGTATTAAATTTCAGTTCAACAGTTATAAACTCACTAAGATT
>SMXC01000039.1 GCA_004356825.1 Caldithrix sp. | reverse complement strand
GTACTCTTTAGGCACTTGAATGTCATAATGAACATGCAGACGATTCCTGCGGTGTGACCGGCGATCAAGCCATTCGCCAATTATTTTGACATCTTCGCCGCGATGCTCAAAACGAATATCAAATCGGTCAAACCAAGCTTGGGCTTGCTCTTGACTGCGCACATCTGCTTCCAGGAAAACCAGAACTTTAACTTTTTCTCCGGCATGGCTGCGAACCTCGACAGACCCTTTGTCTGAATCTAAATAAAGCGTACCGCCTTTTTTAACTCTGAAGCTTTTCTCGATGCGCTGCTCAAATTCACGCGCATTTACCTGACTTACAATCAGCCCGCCAAGAAAAAGGCTTATTAAAATATAGGATTTTTTCATAATTTTCTCCACCTACTTTCTCAGTTTTTTAATGTGAATGTCACCATTTACCGTGTAAAGTTCAATAAGATCGCCGCCGCCATTAATATCCCCCTTACTGCGAATCGATCTTCTTCTGCGATGCCGTCTTGATCTTTGCTTTTCTCCGGTATCCTCAGTAGTCGTGAGTGGAAAATCAGAATAAATATTGTAATCATCCCAGCGATCCGTAATTTTGATTTCGGCTCGAATGGTCGCCGGTAAATTTTCCGGGATGTAAAGAACTAACTCACCACCGGCTGTGTGCAAATCCACACCGTGGTTCTTTTCAAAATCCTCGAGAGTAATTTCAACTGAAATATCCCCGCCGGCGGTTTTGGCTTCGACACCGCCCCTGACATCTCTCAAATTAATGTCGCCGCCGGAGGTTGACGTCTTAACACTGCCAGCGATCATATCTCCTTTAACATCTCCACCCGAGGTTGAGGCATCCAACCTGCCGCCGATGTTGTGCAAGTCGATATCGCCGCCTGAAGTGTGAACTTCAACATCCCCTTGAGTATTAATCACTTCAATGTCACCGCCGGAGGTGTGTGCTTTGACATGCCCTCCGGCATCTTTAATTTCGATGCTTCCGCCTGAAGTGTGCAAATCCATCCGGCTTTTGGAATTTCTCAGCACAATATTACCACCGGAAGTTTTGGCAGTTAATGGTCCGCCGATATTCTCAAGCTCAATATCTCCGCCGGAAGTTTTAATTCGAACACTTTTGGTCGAATTAATCACCTCGATGTCACCGCCTGAGGTATGGGCATCTACCTCGCCATCGATTTCCTCGAGAATGATATCACCGCCTGAGGTTTTCAGTCTCACTTCGCCTTTTAATCGGCTGACGCTGATATCGCCGCCCCGGGTTTGGATGTCAACCTCAAAAACCTTGGGCACGATCACATCAAACTCACTTTTGATCCAGTCCCGCGAGTAGTATTCACCGCCAATCTCAATGGTATTTCCGCGTTGCCGATAACTTGACTTGGACTTTTCAAGAACGGTCCTGGCTTCCTCCTCAGTATAAACATCCATTCTCTTCAACTCTTTTACGAAAACCTCTTTTTTGTCCCAGGTCGTAACCCGAATGTCCCCGCGCACATCATCAATAATTAATTTACCCCCCTCCTCTACTTTAAAGGTTTTCGTTATCTCCGCAACATAATACCTGCCACGTTTTGTAAGCTCTTGCGCAAATACAGAAGTCGTTAAGAAAATTGCCAAGATTAAAAGCATTAAATGTGCCGAACGTTTTTTCATTGTTTATCTCCTTTGCCGATTTTTGATGTTTTGAATGTTAGGGTTCTCTAATCTTTCCAGTGCTTTGGATGCTTGCAAGCGAACGAATTCGTTCTCATCATCCTGCGAAGCATTCCGGAAAATAGGACGAACGTCCGCCTCACCTTTGATTCCACTCAAAGCATTCAAGGCTTCGATTCGAATAGCTGAATTTGCGTCTCTTATTAGAACGCGAATGAAGGCTCTTTTTATTTTTTCATTAATAGGCAAATTCGTTAAGACTTTAGCCGCTTTCAGACGAACTCCGTCGATTTCATCATTTTTCATCGCGTAAATGAGCGCATCTTCGAGCTCTTCGTCTGAAAAAGATTTTGCACCAGAGGCTTTCACCGCAGCCAAGCGGAGTCCCGGGTGCTCCTCCATCCGAATTGCGTGTGCCAGCACTTTACGAATTGACGGATCCTGAACATTTCCCCGCAGCGAAACATCCTGGATGCTTTTATACTGCACAGTAATATTCCCCGACTTCGGATCATATTGAATTAAATCGACGCTCGACATAAACGGCAAACTACTTTCGTCCTGCACCTCAGCGGTAAATTCTCCTTCTAATTGAGTCCCTGTGTTAGCTGGTAAAAAAACAACCCGGTCGATTAGAATACCAACAATCAAGAAGGCGAGTGCTCCAGCCAGTTGCATCCCGCCACCTCGTTCAGAAATTTTTTCTGAAAATCTTTCCCACCAACTTTGTTTAAATTCGTCCTTGCGCTCCTCGCGCAGACGCTCCCGCAACTCGCTTCGCAATTTTGACATCAGAGGTTCGGAAGGTTCAAAACTTGCTTTTTTACTCAGAGTATTATGCAAGGCGCGCGTTTCTTCCAATTGTTCCCGACAATGTTGGCATGAGTTAAGATGCACCTCAAACTCCTCCTTCTTTACTTTCTCTAACTCGCCGTAGAGATAAAGAGGAATCTGTTGCTCTAAGTGGTCGCTTTGTTTCATAATACTTCCTTTAAATGCTTGAATATTCCTTTAACTGCCGCTGCATTTTTTGGGTCGCCCGAAAAAGATAATTTTTAACCGTCCCTTCCGAGCATTTTATTATACCAGCAATTTTTTTAAGTTTATGCCCATGATAGTGGCGCAGTATAAAAACAGTTTTTTGCTTAGGTGATAACTGTTGCAAAGCTGTTTCGATTTCCCTGGATAATTCCACATTCAGAAAATACTCCTCCGGGTTTTGCTCTTCAGACCTGACAGTTTTTTCCCAGTTTTCATCGCCATTTTGAAACTCCTTGTCAATAGAATAAGCTTTAAGACGACGTCTCTTTTTATTAAAATTTATGCAATAATTCACTACGATCCGGTAAAGCCAGGTAGAAAACTCGCTCTTGAATTCAAACCGATGCAGGTTTTTATAAACCCGCACCAACACTTCCTGGTAGATATCTTCCGCGTCCTGAGCGTTATTCACCATGTTGTAAGCAAGCTGCAAAACATGCCTGTCATAATTTTTTACAAGCGATTCAAATGCCAAAATATTGCCCCTCTGGGCTTCTTTGATTAAAGCTTTTTCGTCATGATTCATCGTTCAATCTTATTAGACCGGAAAAATCGAAAACGGTTTGCATCAATGCACCAAAAAGCACTTGCATTTTGCAATAGAAATAAAGAAATTATTATTGAATTTTTCAAGGATTATCATCACGTAGGGACAATTCGGCGAACCGCCCCTACGCCCAAAGGGTCAAATCAAATATTGTTTCAATCAAACTACATCGCCATTGCGGGCAACATCGGGGTTGGCAAAACAACACTCACCAAACTTCTTAAAGAAAGATTTGGCTGGCAAATTTTCTGTGAACCGGAAGTAAAAAATCCGTATATCGAGGATTTTTATCAGGACATGCGGCGCTGGGCATACCACTCACAAATCTTTTTTCTTACCGAACGATTTAAAGATCACCTGCGAATTCAAAAGAGTGAAAAACCGTGTGTGCAGGACCGAACGATCTATGAAGATGCCGAGATTTTTGTCGAAATTCTTTACTCGCGTGAACTTATGCCGGAGAGGGATTACCGATCTTATCAACATTTGTATGAAGCAATGGCCGAATCTTTGCAAAAGCCGGGGCTGGTCGTTTACCTGAAAGCCTCAACCTGGACGCTCATCAGCCGGATTCGCAAGCGCGGCCGCAGCTACGAACGCGATATCGACCGGGAGTACCTGGCGCAATTGAACATCGGCTATGACAACTGGATTAAAAAAATCTCACAGGGATGGAATGTCCTGGTAATCGATACCGACCATTATGACATTGATCGGGATGTGGACTGGCTGGAAGGAATTCTGGAGGAGATTCGGGAAAAGGTTGAGAAATAAAAATTAGCTGATCTTATTAAAAACCAGCGGATAAGTCACCGTCACTGTTCCTTCGTCTATGGCTTCATACTTCCACCTGCGGACGAAGCGCAAAATCTCGCGTTCGAACTCGGGTTTGTTCAAACTCGAAGAAATAAGCTTCACACTCGAAACAGCACCACTGGCGGCAATTACAACTTCAACCACTATTTTGCCGCCCAGGTCAGGCTGGCGCTTCAAATACTTGTTGTAAATATAAGTCAACCTTCCGGTGTAGTTCAGCATGACCTTCCGCACTGAATCTTCGGAGCGTCTGCCGAGGCCAGTGCCGCTGCCGGTCATGCTGCCAATTCTATCGACGCTAATCCGGCCTTTTTCGCCAAATGACACTGATTCAACCTGATCGACGTCCCCGAGAATATCTTCAATGCCGCCACCGGCCTCACTCGCTGCAATCAGGTCGTTTAAATCATCGCCTGCTTTGCCGTTGCCGGGATTCCTGCCAATTTGAAGAGCGGTGGTTGACATCACTTCGTCCAGTTCTTTCACGAGGCCTTTGTCCAGTAAAAAATCGGCCAGTGGACTGGACTGACCCGTTCCACCGATGCCGGTAAGCAAGCCAAGAAGTCCCTGCCTTTCGACTGGAGCCCCATCGCCTTTTTGGGCTTTGCTCTCAATATCAGTTTCTTCTGCGCCTTCGCGACCTCTTCTCGCGTTAGAATCCTCTTCTTCAAACCTGACTGGTCTGTTTTTGACGATAATTCTTGCCAGCCGCTCAGGAATCTTGCTTGCATTAACTTGAGGCCTGATATCGGTTGGCAACGTATTCATGTATCTTAAAATGAAAGCATGCAAAACGATCATTAGAATCAAGATGATTTTAAAGGGTAGGTCGCGACCCAAATCCTTAAAGGTCGCATAGGTCCATGAATAGCCGTTGAATTTTGGCAGCGATTGTGCCGCTTCCGGAACCCCTTCAACAAATTGAAACGTAATTTTAGCATCGCCGGCGACAATGAACCCCTTTTTACCCACTGTAATTGGATAAGTAAAACCATCTTTATTTAGGGGAAGCAAATGATGGGCGATCATATCATGGAAAGATAAACGTGATTTCCCGGCATGAACTTCTCCCCGCATATGCTTATTTAGATTCAGCTGGAAGTGATTATTTTTTCTCGAAAACAAGGCATGGCGTTTGGGGAAATGTTCACCGTAAATGGTCACATCGTTGTTGGGATGCTGGCCAATGGTCAGGCGGTCCCGTTTTCTCAACCGACGGTGGGTAACTTTACCGGACTGCTCTATTTTTACCAGAAGTTGTTTAACCGATTTTGCCATTAAAATTTTAACTTTCTTCCGCCTGATTTACCACTAACAACATATCATTAAACCCCACCTGACCGCAGGTGAACATAATCTTCTTTAAAAGTCCAAATGAAATTTCCTTATCTCCCTGGATGGCGATGTTTCCCTTGAAGCGCATCTTGGCGTTCAATTGCCCCAGGCTTTCGGAAAAGGCGCGAATTTGCTGAAGTTGTATTTTCAGAGAATTGATCATGTTGTCCCGCTGAGTTAGCACGGTCTCGACTCTCTCGACCGGCGTGCCGTCCAGAATAATCCATTCATTGGTCACCACCAAAATTGGGGCGGCTTTGGGGGGAGTCTGGGCGGTAGATTCCGGGAGGCGTAAATCCTGAGCCACGCTCATGATTTCGCCTTCCACAGAAAAGCTCTTCAGGAGGAAAACCAAGAGAATCGTAAACATATCGATCATGGCGGTCAATCGCAAAGTAAAGGCACTGATCGACTTCGACCTTCGGGGTTTAACGACAAATAAATGCTCGTTATCTTCTTCAAAATTGAAGTACATTTTTAACCTGAAATTGAAATATTAAAAAAGCCATTCTCCCGGCAGCGATCCATGACTTTGATGATCGTATCATATTTAGTCGAAACATGCGGCGCCAAAATAATATCTTCCGTTTGCACGTGCGTTTTTTTGATTTTTTTTAGTTTGTCAACAAGAGTTTGAAAGTCAAAATTATTTTCTTTTTTTTCAATGAAAGGGATTTTCATCCCCTTGGTTGTTAACTCGAAGCCCTTTTCGGAAATTGCCAAGATTGTAACCACAAGATTCTTTTGTGATTTTTGCGCTTCACCAGCCTGAGTGGAGGTCGGAAGTGAAAACTCAAGAATTGATATTCTCACAAACACCGCCGTCAATAGCAGGAATGGCACTAAGATCAGGAATATGTTCATCACCGGAGTAATATTGAGCTCATTTTCCTCGTAGCGGCTTTCTCGATGCAGGTTTTTTTTCAGATTCATAATCAGGCCTTCGAGCTAATGAGACGTTGGTAAATCCGGGCAATGTTTTCATTGATCTCATCGATAATCGAATTGGTTTTCGATTGAATATAAGAGTGGAAAACCATACTGGGAATTGCGACCATCAAACCAAACGCGGTCGTGTTCATAGCAACGGAGATACCTGCGGAAAGCAGCGCCGCTTTTTGAGACGAATCAGCACCAGCTACAGCCTGAAAGGATTGAATTAAACCGACAATGGTCCCGAGCAGTCCCAGCAGAGTCGCGACATTGGCGATCATCGAAAGATAATGAGTGCGTTTTTCCAGCTTTGGAATTTCAGACATTGCCGCCAGTTCGAAAGCGCTTTGAATCTCCTTGGGCCCTTTGTTGTATTCCTGCAACCCGGCTTTGGTAATGGTCGGCAGGGCGGCGTTGGAAATCCTACACAGGTCAACCGCGCTCGACACCTTTCCGCTCTGGATGAATTCGATTATTTTATTAACAAATTTGGTTGTATCAATGCGGTTCTTTATATTGATAAAAATAAATCTCTCAATGATAATTGCCAGACCAATGATCAAAGTAGCCAGGATGATGTACATAAAAGGTCCCCCGGTTTTAAAGGCAATATTAATGTACTCCAATTTGAACCTCCTGTTTATTTTTTAGTGTTAACTCAGCTTCTCTAAAAATAACTTCGATATCGAATTTCTATCTTCTATCTTCTATCTTCTATCTTCTATCTCTTTACGAATTTGATCGATTTCAATCGTGCGGAAAATTTCTCTAAAAAACGAGCGATCGATTAGAATATCGTCGACTATCGGATTTTTGCCCGGGATGATAAACACGGTCTGCGGTTTTTCTATTCTCCCCAAAATTTCAATTTTATCGAGAAATATTTTCACATCTGATTTCTTTGTTTTCAATTCGAGAGCAACGACTTTTTGAATACTGTCCCGTTTTACGCTGACGCTTTCCTGGGCAACAACCGGCACCGCCCAAAAAGCAATCAACATGAAAATAGAAATTACTATCAGTTTTATTTGTAATGACTGTCCGCTCATGAGCCGCCCTTCTGACTTAATTTTACCTGCGCAAGCCCTAGCTCGTTCACTAAAGCCTCTACTCGTTTCCTACTCTGCAAAACCCAATTATTTTCAATGCTGTTTTCCACGGCCTGTTTCAAGTTTGCCCGATAGGTTTCCAGCGCTTTTTCTTTAAAGGGAACAACCGTTTCCCATAATTTATCATCATATTTGTTTAAATCTTCGTCGGATAAATTCCTGGGACGCGGTGATTTAAACACGGCATCGGCGAACGCTTCAAAGGTCACGCCAATTTTATAGGAAGACGCTGTTGTCCAATCCGCGACCTTAAATTTAGCAGCTTCTGTGTAGGCTTTGATGACTTTTGCAAAAGCCGACCTCTTACGTTTGAGATTCCGTTTAAGAGGAGGTTTCAGTTTGATTTTGTCAAAGGATTTGAAAAAAATTTCAGCGATTAGGAACTGTGCGTTGGCCGGAACGTAACTTTCGATAGAAATATTTTGCTCAACAAATTTCTGATGCGCATCGATCACAAACTGAAAATCTTTTAGAGCTGTTTCAAGCGAATTTTGATTATAAGCGATTTCGCCTCGTCTAAAAGCGGCTTCTACATAACGATCGGGATCAACCGCGTAATTGATAATATATTCTTGAAAATAGGTTCTTGCTTTACTCAAATCACCAGCGGTTTCATAACATTTTGCCGCAAAAAACAGACTTCTTGAAGCGTATCTGGAGTTAGGATCGTGCTTAAACAAGGCTAGATAGTTCGTAGCAGCCCGCTGCCAATTTTCCAACTCTTCGCTTAAAACGCCAGCTTTAAAGAAAGATTCATCAATAAGATGAGACCCGGGAAATTGCAGCGACATCATTTCGTAAAGTTCAACCGATTTATTTTTACGACCGATATTTTCGTATTGCAGAGCAGCTTCGAATAGAGCCTGTTCTGCGATTGCAGGATCCGCGGTTAAAGTCGAAATCTTCTCGAACTCCTGAGCAGCGAGAGTACTGTCCCCTTTTTGCAAATGCATCTCCGCATTTTTAAATCTCGACGAGGCAATCATTTTGTTTGCTTTGGAAACATATCGTGAAGAATCCGGAAATAATTTGACAACATTTTGGAATAACAAGTCCGCTTCCAAGTAATATTCTTGTTTAAAATCACACTGTGCCATCATCATATAGGCCTGTGGCAACATAGGATTGGCAGGTGAATGCTCAACGACTTTTTGGTAGACTTCCCTTGCCAGGGGGATATATTCAAGTTCGTAAAGAATTTGAGCATAATTCATTAAAACCTCGGGGAGGTTGGGACTCTCGGAATGAAATAAATAAAAATCATTGCAGGCTTGCAGCAACTGTGCCTGGTTGCTATTTAGAACATTTAAAGTGTCTTTTTGAGTTTTCCCTTTACCCAGAAAATTAAATAGATGGAATTCCGTCGAATCGATGACCGTATCTTTTTGCAGGAGATGATCATAAGCGAGCACTTGATTGTATGCTGATATTTCTCGTAATTCCGAATTGGGATATTTCAAGATTACGTCATAGTAAGATTCGGCGGCCTCTCTGAACTTTCCGGTTTCGTAAAAACACTCCGCCAGGTAAAATTGTACTTTTTGAGCTCTATCTGAAAATTCAAATTTCTCAATAAATTCCTTGTATTTAATGATCGCAAGTTCATAACTTGCGACACTGTTTGCAGATTGCCGCGCTCTTTCATGTGCTTCAGAACCGAGGGTGTACAAGAATTCCTCAGCAATCCCTAAAATTTCCTGCCGAACTTTGCCCGCTGGAATTTGCTTTAACCATGGACTGCCCGGCCCATACTGGTCGACTAATTTTGCCCGTTCTACGTCCGCCCTCCCCTTTTCACCAGCCAACTCATAATTATCAACAATTGCTTTCTGGGCTATTGCCGACTTTGGTTTATACGGATAAAAGCCAATAAGAACATTCAAAGTTTCAACAGCCTCTTCATAAAAATTTCGTTTTTTGAAAATCTCCGCCAGATGCTGCAGTATTTCTTCTGTAAAATCCTTATCTTTATATTCCTTTAAAAATTCACCAGCCTTGGCAGCGCCGCCAAACTCAGCAAAATTGATGGAGATGTTCTTGATCGCTTCATCGCGTAGGTCAGCTTTTGTTTTTCCCAGTTCGGTTTCAAGACGCTCTAATAATTTCGAATCCTCAATCAAAAATAAAAATGTTCCGATAGATTGAGAAAAATCGTCGACGTTGTAATAGCACCACCCCAATTTGTATAGCGCCATATCAAAGTAAGGGCTGTCCCAACTGCTCAAGAGACGATCGTAATAAACGACCGCTTTATCATATGCTTTTGTTTCAAAATAGTGCTCGCCCAATCGAAAATAGGATTCCTCGAGCAACTGCTTGTCGTTTGTTTCCTCGGCGAGCTGATCAAAATACTCCATGGCCTTTTTGCCATTTCCCGTTTCAAGCTGGCAATAGGCAATTCGGTATATGACTTTGTCGCGAAAGCCGACATTGGGGAATTTTTGCAGCAGTTCAGCAGCCAGTTTAATAGCAGCGCTGTAATCGATTCGGGGCAGGTTTGGTTCCGTTTTCAGAAGACCTCTTTCAAAATTGTTCTCGGCTTGTTCAAAAACCAGCATTTCACGCTGGAATTTTAGAACCGACCGTTTTGCATAAAGCTCGACCAGCTGAAACATCACGTTCGGAGTAAAATCGCTGTCGCGATATTTTGCAAGCAACTCCTCAGAACCTTTAATCGCTTCAGTTAGATTACGGAACTGCTTGATGTCATGGCCGGGAGATTCCTGACTATGCAAAGTGGAAAAAGAAAAAACGAAGCTCAAAATCAGGCAACCCACACCCAGGATTTTATGATTTTTTAGTATCATTTAAAAACGGTTTTCAAAATTCCTGTCTAGTTAGAATTCGCCGCACCGGTAGCGGAACTCAGCAGAGTTCCACGCCTCCCCGAAGTGTAGCTACTTCGGCGGCCATACTTTTTATTGAGGGACACTTTTCAAAAAAAGAGCCCTGGCTTTGCCATAGTCTGCATAAGCCCGCCAGTCCTTGTAGATTTGGTCTTTTTCAATCTGCTTTTTCAAATCTAATAAAGCATTTTTAAGAATATCCAGATTTTGGCGTTCTTGCACCAGGGTTTCATTTAAAGCCTGGCTTTTCTTCTGCATCTCCCTTTCGTCTACCGAGACAAAATCGATTGAGCCGTTGCTTGCGGTGAGCGTCTTTTCAAGTAGAAGCCGCGCTTCTAAGACAATTAGCTCCGAACTCAGTTCTTCCAAAAGTTTTCCTTGAATCGCCAACTCCTGGTTCGTTTGCTCAAGCCTGGCTGAGTAATCAATTGGTTTTGGCTTTTTCTTAGTTATTTCGTTGTACTCTTTTATGGCAAAATCATAATATCCGAGTTTCAAATAACATTGACCAATTACAAAATGAGCTTCTTCCAAATTAAAGTAATTTGGATAATTTATCACAAGCCTTCTGAGTGCGCTAAGTACAGCCTGATAATCCTGTAACTTTAACGCCGACCATCCAATAGCTAAAAGCACTTCCGGATAATCATAAAATTCAGATGGAATAGCCCGTAAAAGTTTTAGTGCTTTTTGGTGGCTTGATAATTCAAAATAAATATAACCCGTTGTCAACCGGGCAGCATTAACTAATTCCCGCCGTTCGGGGGTCTTTACAGAAGCCTGTGTGACGGTTATGAAGTTGGTTAAGGCTTCTCTTATGTTTTTTTTTTTAGGTTCATCAGTCCGATTGTATACAACCCAAATGGATAAAAATCGCTCTTTTGTTTGATTCGGCTCAGAATACTTAACGACAGATTGTATTCTTCCAGTTGAAAATAAGTTTGTCCGGCATAGTACCGCGACTCATCAATTCCATTTTGATCGGAGTAATGCGACTCAAGAGCTTTGTAAAATTTCAAACTTGTCTGGTAATCATTTTTTTGATACCAAATCTTTTGCAATCCAAGAATGGCCTCTGCTACCAAAAGAGTTTTCGAATAGGTTTTAAGCAAATGCCGCAGCATCTTATCTGCGCTTTCATACATCCCCATTTCGTAAAAACAATTTGCCAGTAGATAGGTTATTTCATCGGATCTGGTAAACCCGGGATGAAAATCGAGAACCGCAATCAAATCAACCGAACTGGTCCAATACGCTTCCCGCTTAAATTTCTTGGTTGCTGATTTGTGTAGTTTCCTGGCAGCAGCTTCGAGCTCCTCGATCGTCATTTCTTGTTGAATAATTGAGACCGCAAAAGTTTTATTGGAATCCAGAGGTGCAATTTGCAAAGCAGAAGAATTGCGGGCAGTACCAAGAATAACCACCAGAAAGCAGAAGCTCAGGATAGGGAGATTTTGGCTGCAGAATTTCATATTTCTTTTATTGATTTTTTTTAGTTCCTTTTTCTAAGGTCTTACGTTTTTCTTTTAGATCTTGATCCACATTTTTTCTTTTTTCCTTGAGAGCTTCCAGTGCTTTGCGCTCCTTTTTGCGGTCAATTTTCGTTTCTTTAGCAGCGTAACCGTGAACTTTGCTCATTTTGAAATGATAAGCTAATCCGGTGAAAATTTTCCAGTCAGCATATTTATGAAGCGGTTGCGGCGAACTTTTCAAACCGTGGCTCAGGCCAATTTCCAAACCAAAGTCAACAATTAGATTAAACGGGCCTAGAAATTTAAAGCCCTGGCCAAGCCGCATAGAATTGTCACCAAAATTAATTGCGCTATTACCTAGAAAAAATTCTCCCGTGTATTCAGTATAAATGATAAAAGGATGAGCGGAAAACTTAAATCCAAACCCAAGAAGCAATTGATCTGTACCATCCTTAGACAGTAGAGTTTCAATATTGTGATCCAAATAACCGAAATTCGCGTGTATCTTAAGCGGGAGTTGTCCGAAAGAATTGGTCAAATCAAAAGAGAGTAACCCCATGATCCCCCAGGCCACTTGATCTGAAGAATACGGCTCAAGTGGCGCATTGTGCTGAAGTGCGGTCGGCAGGATGACCAGCCCTCTCAATCCCGCCGAAAATCGTGAGCTTGCCAGGGGCAGACGCCATTTAATTCCCAGTTGCGTATCGCCGGGCGGCCCCCAATTATGTTTTTGATCGTCTTGATAAGGCACGGCTAGGGCAGTAAGTTCTACGTTGTTCGTGACCCCGTAGGTTAAGCTCAAGTTAAAAGTCCGGTCATTCCCCGAAGCTTTAAAAAATGATAAATAAGAAGAATTGAAGAAGATTGAGCCTGCCTGGATGGTCTGTGCAGAAAAAACCCGGAACATTCCGCGTCCGCCGGCAAGGGTTGTTTGCGAAAACGTTGTAGTCGTTAGTGTAAAAGTTACAAAACCTATAGAAAAAATTCGAAAAATAAAATGCATTTAATATAATGAAAAGAAATTATGTTCAATAGTCCTTAAGAGCGTATCAATATACATGCCAGCATGATTTACGAGAATCTTTTTTCCAAAATTCCGGCAAGCGGATAAGTGATACAAACCACTAAAATACCGGCAATTGGGTCGACTGCGTAATGATATTGCAAATAGACAACTGACACTGTCAAAACCAGAATCAGCGGGAGAAGCGTCAACCCCAGCCACTTTTTGAAACGAAACAAATAAATCAGGACGACCCATACCGCGGCCACGTGTGAACTGGGAAAGGCAGCTCCGGAAATCGAAGCGGCGTCCTGAATAGATTTAACGAACTTATCGAATATAAAAACATAGTCACGTTCTAAATGCAAAGACGCCAGGGTTTCATGCGGGCCGCGGGCGCCCAAAAACAAGTACAAAAAATAACAGGTCAACAAGGTGACAGATAAGCGGAAAACGAAGGAAAAATAAAGAGATTTGTCTTTTTGGAAATATAAAGTGAAGCCCGAAACTGGAAAGAGAATGTAGTAAGACCAATATGAGAATGCCATCAATTCCGTTAACCAGGGCCGGTAAAATTGCTGCACCCATACGGTTGGATGAATCCCAAAAACAATTAAATCCCAGCTGATTAAATGGGACTCCAACCAGAAGGGAAATAGTATGTTGATAACAAGCGCTATTTCCTTAAACACAAACGTGAAAATAAAAAAGGGATAGCAGTCTCTGAAGAAGGTTAGAATTTTGGAGGATTTTCTATCGGCGAGCTGAATATAGTAAATCAAACCTACGATAAATGCAAAATTGCCCAGTATAAAAAACGGCCAATTTTCAACACCTTGATGGAAAAAAATCAAAAGAATTGCTACCGCGCTAAGGTGTATAATTATGGCAATATCGACGAGTCGAAGCTGGCTTAGAAGACGGGGGGTTGCAACACCTTTGTTTTTTTCCGTGAGTTTCGCACTTTCAGATTCGGTACTTCTTTCAACAAACATAAATTTGGAGGTATACAGTTTGATTTTCAAGCTAACCCGCATTATTCATAAAATTTTACCACAGAGGCACTAAGCCAGTCCTGAGCGTAGCAGAAGGGACACAGAGAATAAAAGATTTATAACGAGAGTGGGTTCAAAACAAAGTTTTTGAAATCGAAATTGATTACGCTGACATCTGTTCAATATCTCCAATATAATCAAACCTCTGTGCCTTTGTGCCTTTGTGCCTTTGTGCCTTTGTGCCTTTGTGCCTTTGTGCCTTTGTGTCTTTGTGGTTCATGAATTATTCAAGCTAACTAAGGTTCCAATTTTACAAAAAGTTCGGATAAAAAGCAAGGTGAATGTTGTGGAGATCCTGAGCCTGAAGTTTTATAAATAAGGTTAAAATGAGGATTATAACAAATGTAGAAATTAGGAGGGTTATCAATTTCCATCACGCTGGAAAGAAGGGTGGAAGGCAATATATTGAGTTACTCAATCACTTCAAATTTTTCAAAGCATTGGTAGCCAAATTGGCTTGCGGCTTTTATTTGATCGGGAGCGCCGTACCATGTTATGAATCCTTCTTGCTTTGCTTTCCACTCGCAGTCCCAACTGAAGGAAATTTTTGTCTGGTTGGGACCAAAATTGAGCGTACCCATGTATCCCGAACAAGACGAAGATCCCTGAATATTGACTTCAGTAATTTGTTCGTCAGGGTACGCTTCCAGGAGTTTCATCAGAACTCGTTCAACTTTAACTTTCGGAGAGCGAGGGGAATATTGAATCAATTGCGATTCTTTGCCATCTGCAAAAGCGCGAACGGCACGCTTAAATGCATCTGAAGCCTTGCAGTCTTCTAAAAGTGTTTTTAACTCGGTTTCACTCACATTCCTCAAGCTCATTTATTATTTATGACTTTCCGTAAACGGGAATCACCGCGCCGTTAATATCGCCTGCCGTCTCTGAACATAAAAACAAAATAGTTTCTGCAATCATTTCCACTTTTACCCAGTTAGCAAAATTGGCGTCCGGCATGGCTTTGCGGTTGTCGGAAGTATCCATGATACTCGGAATAACCACATTAGCGGTGATATTCCGGGCACGTCCCTCTGCCGCCAAAGCTTCCGTAAAATTAATCAAACCGGCTTTTGAAGCGGAGTAAGCAGACATTCCGGAAACTGCATTGACGCCGCTTCTGCTACCCATTGTAATAATTCTACCCGATTTTTGTTTCATCATTGCCGGCAAAACATTCCGGCAGCATAAAAATACCGATTTCAAATTCAAGCCCATCATTTTGTCCCACTGCTCTTCGCTTGTTTCAACAATGGAGACGCCGCCAAAAAATCCGCCAACCAGATTAACTAATATATCGATCGTTCGGTGATTTTCTAAAACTTCCTTGACCATTCCCTGAACACTTGCCTCGTTCAGAACATCAGTCCTGATTGCAGACAAACGCTCTGAATTCTGAGTTACTTTCGTTTTAAGCGATTCAAGACTCGATTCTCTGCTGTACAAAGCCACAACCCTGGCGCCGGCATCGAGAAAAGATTGGGTAACCGCGGTACCGAGGGCGCCGGTACTCCCGGAAAGGATCGCAACTTTGTCTTTGAGATTCATTGAAGTTTTTTACCTTTACTTAAACTTAATTATTAGCCATTCCGGTTTTTTCAGCTAACAAAACTTTTTCAACAAACAACGGTAAGAGCCGATAAGTTTCCCTCGACTCTCGATATGAGTTTCTAATCAACTCAGCATCCATGCCGGTTTTGTCATGGGTATATCCGTCAATGTAAATCTCAAAACGCTCGCGGTTTTGTGCCATGGTTAATTCGGGATGAAACTGTGTCGCATAAATTGGTTTGTTTTTGATTTTATACGCTTGACAGGGCGCTTTATCGCTAAACGCCAGGTTCACCGCTCCGATCGGCAGTTTGTCGGCGCGATCCTTATGGCCCACCTGAGCATAAAATTGTTCCGGTAACTCGCTAAACAAAGGGTCAACTTTCCCTTCATCTGTCAACTGGATTTTATAAGTCCCAACCTCCGTGTTTTTTGAATCCCTGATAACGTTTCCTCCCAGCGCCTGACATAAAGCCTGAAATCCAAAACAGGATGCAAACATAGGAAAACCCGCCTCACAGGCATCGCCAAGAAATTTAAATAATGGGTGCAGAAAGGCATGCTCATCAATGACACCGTAGTCTCCGGAACCGCCAATTAATATTGCATCGGATTGCTCGAAAAGCTTTGTATGCGGTATTTCTTCGAGGATATTTACGCCGGTTACAATAGCACCGGGAAAGTTTAAAGCTTGACTAAAACACTGGATCTCCTGCTCACGCATCGGATCATCGGGATTGCGACACTGGATGAGCGTGAATTTCAGGTTCTCCATTTCAGGTTGGATTAAAGCGACTCCTCCAGAATGCGTCGTTTTTCCTGGCGGGAAGTGCGGGATGACGTTGTTGAACGATAAGCGTATTGTTTAAAATGTTCAACTCTTTGCGGCAAATCGAGCGGCACAATTCTTCGAGTACACTTCTTTTTGAATCCGGAATTGACTTCCCCGGAACTGATGATCCCTGACCAGACAACATTCGTCTCTAATGCTTTTAGCATAAGCGGTTTCAAAACCTGGTCCTGGAGATCCATTAGCTCACTTACCAACAGGCCAATAAATTCCGAATCTTCATTTTCTGACTTCAAAAGTTCTGTAAAAATCCTGGAAACTGTGCGCTTCTTCTTCTGGAAATTCAAAGCGGTTTGGATCAAAGCGGTGCAGACGGCAAGCCGGGCAAAGCAGTCGAGTTCTTTATTGAGAACGAACTCCTGTAATTTCTCTAATTGATTTCCGCCCAGCAAATAGGTGACTTCCCAAATGTCTTCATTTAGAAAATCATGTAACCAATAATCCAGAGTCTCTTGTTTTTGGGAAAGAAACTCCAGCACCGTGTCGAGAGAATCTTCAGAACCCAGGTGAGCCAACAAATAAAGGGAGTATAAAGGCACAAACCATCCCGGGTTTTTTGGCGGAATTTTTACATCAAAGCGATGCCTCTGACTATTAACATCCGCGAGAATTTTTTCCAAATGCGGAACCACTTTAGAACCAAAAGATAAAAGTTCATCAATCTGGTTTTGATCAATCCAGTTATCATTTAATCGAAACTTTTTGATAAGCTGGTCTAGCTTAAGTTTTCCACCTTGTTTCATTTGGCCTCCAATCCTTGTACACCCAAGATATCTACCCTCAAGCATACCCGCCAAGATTTTTCATATTTTGGTCGAATAAACTTGCAGAAGTAGTGGATTCTTCGTAATTGAGTTCGAATTGGTGATAATCAAAGAGGCGGGTGCGAAAGCGTCGTGGTAAGCTCTATTTAATCAAGTGCCTGTACTTAAAATAACGCTTGTTTTTAATAATGTCAAGTAAATTTTTATTCGCTGCCACAATGTATCAAAAAAACTCAATCGTCTCAAATTCAAACAGTATATACTGTTAAGAAAACGGAATTGCAGAAAAATGATACACATAATGGCATTTTTTTAAAATGTATTACAACTCTTTCACCACTCAAATTTCCAGATGATATCCAGTGCAGAATTTTCTCTTCCGTCGGTAGAAGCCTGCAAAAACAGGTTGATCAATCGAATTTTTAGCGGGATTTCATATTCCAGTTCAACGCGCCGATTGCCTTCCGTGCTGAAATCCTGGCTGACGCTCACAAACACTTCCGGAGTCAAATATTTACCGACCCGGACTTTTGTATCTTTCCAGTCTTTACCGCGTTCGAACTGAATGACATCCAAATCTAATTTTTGACCTATTGTACCCGTTAATTTGCTTAAGGCTTGCGTGGTCAGGATTCCGGTAGCCCGGTTGTCCAGCCCGGAATTACCTGAAACCCCGGCACTTTGGCCGGCAGTCAGGTGTTCGTATTTTTGGCCAAATAATAACACTGAGATCACATCTTCCTGTTTCGCTTCCTGACCATCCAACTCAAACCGGAATGTGGGTAAATTTAAAGTCCCGGAAACCAAAACTTTAAATTCGTGGATCTCGGAATCCTGTCCGGAATCATCTCTAAACTCATGTACTGCCTCGATTGAAACGTCCGGATCGGGTTCCGGCTTTCCTTTAAAAACTATCTCGCCCTCCTCAATTTCAAATCTTCTGCCGAGCAATTGATAAAACCCGCGCAGGGTCGAAAGTGAACCAAACAAAACGATGTCCTGTCCTTCTTTGGTAGCTGCCAGGTCGCCATTAATTTCAATATTGACACTACTGCTGCGTATCCAGGCGTTTCTAGGAAAACGGATGGTAATTTCGCCGCGCAAATTCTTATAAAACGGCAGCTCCGTTATGCTGGTCTCGGTCCGCTGAAATGTCTTCTGAAATTGCAGCGCACCGCTTGAGTCAAATTCAGTCGACTCTTCTGAAATCACAAAAAACGGTTTTGCTGTCAGAAGCACTGCCGTATCTTCTTCAAACCATTCTTCATAATTAATCCTCGCCTGATCCATGGTGAGGTTTCCGGAAATCTGCGGAAATTGAATGCTTCCTGAAAGGGCAATTTCACCGCTAACTCTCGCATCCATTTTCTTATTCTTCATCAACTGAAAATCCTTGAGTTTGAACCTTGCCACGAAATTTTCGAGGTTATATTCAGAAACTGAAAGCGCGCCCTCGATAATTTTTAAATAGCCGTCGCCTGACCGCAGACGGAAATCCCGTAGAATTGCTTTATTACCCTGCAACAGCAAAACCACATTTACGTTTTTGTATTTTGTGCCCATCTCTGGAACTGTAAATTCGCCATTAATTAATCGGATAGGACCTGCGCCTTTTAGATCGTTCAGAGTGTTACTAATGACAACATCGGCAATCAGTTTGCCTTTAATATTTTTCACACCCGGCGTAAAGGCCTGGAAAAGCGACAGGTCAAGACCCCTGCTGCTCAGCTTGCCCACTAACTGTTCATCTTCGATAATTTTCTGCTCAAAAGGGTTTAAGGAAAGAAACATAGGCAAGTGACCGCTCGATTCCATCAAACTGTCACCCGGGGTTTTAGAAAGCTGGCAGCTCCAGTTGAAGATTTGCTGGCTGTAATCAAACTCCCCGGTAAAACTATCGAATGGCACTTTATAATAACTCCCTTTACCCAGTTGTATTTCAGCATGCAATTCCGGGTCGTTTAACGTACCCTTTAATTCAAATCCAAAGTTCATCAGGCCTTCAAAATCAATTTCCTGAACAAATAAGGAATCATATCTCGAAACATCAAAATTTGCAAGATTGAATCTTAAATTACTTTGCTTTTCAGGGTCCAGGCTTCCGGACAATGAAATGGTCTGCTCTCCGGAAACGAGATTAAATTGTGAGAAGTTGTATTGGGAGCCCTTGATTCGAAGCGCGAACGGTTCATTGGCCTTTTTCCATGTTTGGCCTAAGTAATCAATATTCAAGTTATCAAAAGTAATATTGGTTTCATCTTCCGTTAATCTTAATTTTCCGTTCGTTGCAATTTTCAGCAAATCACTTTGCTTAAGAAAAATTTCAAAATGAGAAAGAGAGTCGGAATAACTCAAGTTCAATTCTACAACTTTTATGTCTACCCCGGAAGCTGAAACCTCATTTGCCTGACCTTTAAGATCAAAAAACATTCCAGCCTCTGAAAACAAACCGGAAAAATCACCTTTGAATTTTCCAACTGTGATATCCTTCGTACCGACCTGCTCCAATTCAAAGCTTGCCAGAATTTGGAGCGAGTCCATCGGACCTTTTGCCTGCGCGGAAAGAGTTCCTTTACCGTGAATAGAATCCAGGGGCAATGACTCAGAAAGCAGGGAAAAATCCAGAAAGTCCGCCTCCAATGCCAGTGAATTATCTTGCTTAAATGAAATGTCCCCCTGCGCTGAAATTTTCCCCAAAGGCGATTCAATTGCAAATCGATTCAAACTTAAGACACCGTTTTCTAAATTTAGCTTAAATCGGGCTGAGTCAATCGGGACATTATTAATCTTTGAAGGCAATAGTCTAAAATCGGCAAAGCCGGACATGGAATCGAAATCCTTGCCCTGGCCTTGCAATTCAACATCAATGGCCAAGTTACTTGACAAACCTTCTATTGGGTAAAAACGTTCTATCGTTAAAGACCGGATCTGACCGCTAATCAGGTATTCCAGGCGCGAAGAATTGTAAACAACCCAACCATTTAATTTACTTTTTGTCCCTTCGGTAAGAGCTTCGAGAGAAAAATTCAAAGTATCTTCGTTAACAACAAAGTCGAAGCCGGACGGTTCAATTTGCATTTGATAAAAACGACTGCTATCAAAATCAACCGATGCAAAACCTCGTATTTTTCCCCATTCAATATCCTGGCCCTGAACCCGAAATTGAAAATTCAAGTCGCTTTCAAGTTCCGGCTGCCTGGTGATTTCGGATAAATCCAAATGTAAGATCTTGCCGGTCAAATCGTATTCATAAGGCATCCGCAAGACCTGAAGTTTCCCGGCAACATCTATCCTGCCGCTGCCAAGTTCCACAAATCCTTTTATCTTCAAAGCATCGAGGGGTCCTTCAGCTTCGATCTCAATCCTTGGCCGGCCGTAAAGTTGCAAATCGGGAAATATACCTCTGATTTCAGACAATGAAATCGGGTGACCTTTCATTAAAACATTTAAAACCGGGTTTTCAAAATTTTTCACACCCAGGTTTGCAGAAAACTTTGAGTTTCCGGTTTCAATTACAATACCCCTGGCATGAAAGTTTACAGAGTCCAGATTTACTTCAGATTGCACGGTTCGAACGGACAAAGCCGGTTCAAACGTTTCAAAGTTCAAATTCTGCAATGAAACTTTAATCTGGTTTTTCTGCAGCCAGACGCCAAGATCTAAATTAAAACCTCGAATTCTGGCCGGCACCCGTACTGAAATATCATTTAAGGTTTGAATGTCTGCAGCTCCGGACCGGACTTGAATCATTGGAGCAATCAGACTCCAACCAAATTCTGAGATGGTTGTTTCTGTCTCAGAATCGGACTTGGAGCTTTTAAAAAATCTGGAAAAATTCCAGGTCGCTTCTTCATCCTGTACCAAATTGATTTCGGGCGACTCAAGAATAATTTCCCGAATCACAATTCTTTTAAAAAACAGCCCGATCGGACTGTAATGGAACAAGGCCCGTTTGATTTTCACAAATGGCTTGTTTTCTAATTCAACTGCAAAATTTTCAATCTGAAAGTAGGTAAACAAATTTCCATTAAGAGATTGCACGGAGGTCTTTGAACCAAATTCCGCGTCTAAAGCCGCGATTGCCCTGTTTTTCAACCAATTTCTAAAAATAGACGTTTGGGTGAAAATCCCGGCCACGAGAATCAAAACAACAAGTCCGAGGAAAAAAATAGAAATGTATTTGCTAATTTTTTTCATTTAAATGATTGTATTTACTTAAAGCGAATCAGAACCCAGCCCTGAGCCCCTCCAAGGAGGGACTTAATTTGTGGCGAGGCCGCGGGTGTTAAAATGCCTGGCCGATGCTAAAATGAATTTCATAATTCCGGGTGTCATGCTCTTGCCGATTGGCTTTCCAGGCAAAATCGATGCGGACAGGCCCAATGACCGTGTCATATCTTAAGCCGGCGCCAATGGCCGAGTGCAAGTCCGAAAAATCGAACCCATTCCACTCCCGCCAGACGTTGCCGAAATCAAGAAACATTACGCCGGAAACTTTTTTATAAATAGTTTTTCTGATCTCCAAACTCCCTTCGATGATGCTGTTTCCTCCTTCAGGTATTATCCCGCTTGAATCCGGGCGAACCGGACCCAATAGCTGCCGCTGCCAGCCGCGTACTGAAAAACTGCCTCCGGAAAAAAAACGTTCTTCGGGCGGTGTTTCCGTTTGCCCTGCACGTCGATACATGGTCCCTGCAAATAATCGTAGCGCAAAAACCTCACCGGGATTGGACTGGTAATAAATTTTATGTTCGGCGGACAGTTTGATGTATTCAAACTTAGTCTTCAAAAATCTTCCGGCATCTTCGATTACAAACGTCGAGATCGAGCCGCGGGTTGGCGAGAACAAAGCATCTGTGGTACTGCGGCGAAATCCAAGCTTCAGAACGGATTTGCTATATAAATCCTCAACTTCCGGCGCGATGGTGGCGCCCTTTAGACTTACGGTGTCCCGCTCAACCCTGGTTGAAACAAAAAGGTTCGTTTTGGGGGTAATTTGCCGATTGACACCGATTTCAATACCGATACGGCGGGCCTTGAAACTTAACTCATCTTGAATAATGAAGAACGGTTTGATAATCAAATCATTCTGGTTATCCAGGAAATAAGGCTGGCTAAGCTCCAGCTCCATTTCAACGGGCAGAAGCCGGGTTGAATGTTTTATTTTGGCACGCAGGATTCTGGCTCCACCCAAAAAATTCCTGTGGCGCCACTGCAAAAATGTCCGGAACCTTTCTTCAGAGCCAAAACCGGCTCCAAATTTGAGCGTGCGCAAAACCGATTCTTTAACCCGAACCTCGATCGGAATTTCCCGGGGCTGTTGTTCGAGATCGCTTGCTCTCAGGCTGACAAATTGAAAAAGCTCCAATCTGTAAACCTGGCTTTGGGCATTACGTAATTTTTTTTGAGCAAATGTTTGGCCGGGTCTAAACCCCAAACCACGACGGATGACGCTATTTGAAACGCTGTTGTTACCCGTATATTTAATTTCACCGAACGTACAAAACGGACCTGGATCGAGCTGCCATTCCAGAACCACCAAATTGTTTTGTTTATCTATAATCGGTTTGACTTTCGCCTGAATATACGGATACCCCCGGTTGTTGAAGCGCGCGATAATTTTATTGTAATCGGTTTTTAGATCCGCTTCTCGAAAACGCTTACCCTCTTTTAGCCTCACGATTTTTCGCATTTTTTCAGAGGAAAAATCCTCTTCAGGTTCATTGGGATAAATGAAATGCACAGAACTTACTTTAGTCGGTTCAGCCTCGTCAACAAAAATGACCAGCTTAACTTCATCGCCTTTGTCATTATAATTTATCTGGTAATCCGTGACCCGGGCTTGCAGAAATCCTTCTTGTTGATAAAACTTTTCTACCCTCAGCAAATCATTTAAAAATTTCTGTTCATTAAATATTTTCGAATCTATCCAAAACAAGAATGAGCGGTACCAGGGATTGGATTGCGTTTGAATTGCCCTTTCTAATTTCCCTGATGACATTTTTTTGTTGCCTTTGAATTGCAGATCTTCCACTCTGACATCCTGGGCAAATAACGAGGAGCCCAGAAAAAGGAAAAGATAAATAACGAGAGTCTTTAAATTGAATTGATTAATCGGGGCCATTATAATCGTTGTTTATCAATGAGCAGTTAATTTAAAAAAAATACTTAAAAATTCAAAAGAAAACATCGTAGCAGCAATAAAATTTTCAGAGAGCCGTCTTTCTGATAAACCTAACCCTGGATAAACCGGAACCAACTGAGGAATCTAATACTGGATGCTGGATACTGGATACTGGAGGCTGGATGGAGTTAATGCCAGCATCAAGCATCAAGCATAAAAAAGATTTCAGCTAGAATTTAAAGCAATTCATCCTTTTTCTCTTTGAAAAAACTTTTGAATTTTTTATCTTGTTCAGTCATCGACCCATCATGGTAATTAACGTAACCACGGTATCCAAATTTCATAGGAGGAGGAGGTATGGATAACAAATTAAATTTTTATTCTTCAGCGGAAGGTGAGCCGCATCGCCAACGCACAAAGGAAATATTGAAAAAACACCCCGAAATCAGGCAATTAATTGGGCGCAATCCAGGCACCTTTTTTTTCATCCTGGGGCTGGTTGGGCTTCAAATCTCCCTGGCCTACTCATTAAGGAATCAAAGTTTTTGGCTAGTCCTAACCATCGCATACTTTTTAGGAGCATTTGCTAATCACGCTCTGTTCGTTATGATTCATGAATGCACTCACGACCTCATTTTCAAACGCCGCTTTTTTAACTTACTGGCCGCTATTTTTTCTGACCTGCCGAACGCTTTTCCGAGTGGCATTTCTTTTAGACGCTATCACCTCAAACATCATTCCTTTCAAGGAGTCTATGACCTCGATGCAGACCTACCCAGCAAGTGGGAAGCGAGACTGACGGGAAACACGGCGATCGGCAAGGCCCTCTGGCTACTTTTTTTCCCGCTTTTCCAATCTTTGCGGCCGCCGCGCTTAAGGGAAATCAAATTCTCAAGTGTCTGGACCTGGACAAATGTTCTAATCATATTCAGTTTTGATTTTCTTATTTTCACGATCTGGGGAGCCAACGCTCTTTTCTATTTACTTTTCTCGCTGGTTTTTTCAATAGGACTGCATCCACTCGGTGCACGCTGGATTCAAGAACATTACATTGTTAGTCCTCCCCAGGAAACTTACAGCTATTATGGCCCGCTCAATCTTTTGGCTTTTAATGTGGGCTACCATAATGAACATCATGATTTCCCATCCATTCCCTGGAACCGGCTTCCGCAAATTCGGAGCATCGCCGCTGGATATTATGATTCATTGGTTTATCATACGTCATGGACAAAATTGCTATTTCAATTCCTTTTTGATAAAAACATTTCTCTTTTTTCAAGGGTTGTAAGGAAAGAGAGAGCCGGATTGAAAGTGGTTGTAGATGTTTAGGTCAAAATCACCCTTGTATTTGTTTTGTCTTGATTGAAAGCAAAGAGAAATTAATGGAAAAATAACTGATTTTCAAAACTCCTTTTTGGGACAAAGGTAAGGAGGCACAAATGAAAACCAGCTTAGCATTCGCACTCACTATGCTTTTCGTTATCTTCAGCTTCGCCAGCGGCACGGCTCAAGACGATGTCACAATTGTGGCTCCGACTTCAGAAGCGGCCGAGGGTTTAGACTTACACGTTGTGAGTGAACTGTTCAAAGACGCGGAAAACCTGGAAGAATTCGAGAAATCTTTAAACGATCCTGACACGGGTGTCAACAATCTCGATCTCGATGGTGACGGAAATGTCGATTTTATCCGCGTCGTAGAAGAGGTCGCTGATGATAATCACCTCATCATTCTGCAAGCGGCCCTGGGTAAAGACGAATTTCAGGATGTTTGTACCATCGAAGTTGAGAAAAGCGGCGAAGAGCAGTACAACATGCAGGTTCACGGCAATGAGGTGATTTACGGCGCTGATTATTATGTCACACCGACAGTCGTTCACATTCACACCTGGCCACTGATTGGTTGGATGTATCGTCCCTACTACCGGCCTTACCGTTCCGCATTTTATTTCGGCGTTTACCCACGTTGGTGGCATCCCTACCATCACGTTACAGTTGGTGTTTACCGAACCCGGACAGTTAGGTTCACAAGAAGAACGACTTTCGCAGTCACCAGAACCAGCCGGGTGAGAACTGTGAACAGGGTCACTTACAAACCGCGTTCCTCTGTTTTAGTAAAAAAGAAGACAACGGTGACTCGGACAGGCAAAGGAGGGACAAAAGTCAGAAGAACGACAATGGTCAAGAGAAAGTCAACAACTGTTAAAAAGGGCCGCACAAAAACAACGGTGAAGAAAGGAAGCAAAAAAACAACCGTCAAGAAGGGCAGGAAAAAGACCACCGTGAAGAAAGGCGGCAAAAAAACAACGGTCAAGAAGCGAGGTAAAAAAAATAAGTTATTCTTGTACTTTGCCTAAGCTTTCTTTCGGCCTAGCTCAAGAAGCTTATGCCGAACAATCCAGACTGTAAGGTAGTTTCTTAAACTGAGCAGATAACCTAACCTGGATAAACCAGAAATTCCAATAAACAAAATCCCAAATCTCAATAATTTTAAAACACAAACCCATTATAAACCGACCTATAGATAGGCGATTTTTTGGTCATTGATATTTTGAATTTGATTATTTTTTTTGAGTCTTGTTATTTGCAATTTCCTGCCAAAAATTTGCAGAAAACAACTCGTCAGATACTAAAAAAGGCCGTCAAAGGACGGCCTTTTTATTTGGAGGAGGAACCAACCACCTCAAAAGAAGATTACTTCTGCGGTGGCTTGGAAAAATGAATAATTCTAACCCAGCTAAGAACTTTCATAATCGGATAAGTGGGATCAAACTCAAAGAATCTTGCTTTGAAATTCGGCCGGCTGGGAAATTTGTGATGATTATTTTGAAACAGCTCACCCATGGTTATAAAATCAAACGGTAAAGAGTTCCTTGAATGATCGTCGGTATCTTTAAAGTTGACATACCCATATTTGTGGCCGCACCAATTTACAATTGCACCCTGAACAGGCCCCATTAAAAAATGAATAGGCAGCAGCAGGTACATCCACCAGGCGGACGCAAAAAAAACGTAGAATAAAACATACAATCCTCCCCAGGCAAGCCTGAGCAGAAAACGGTCTGCAAAAATATCGAAGCTTTTCCAATCGGGACAATTCTTTTCAAAGTTATCTCCCGGCTGCATTCTTTTGGTGACTAAATCATAGTAAATTGCCTTCGATCTCCACATCATTGCCACAACACTGCGGAAGAAATACGGTGAATGCGGATCACGTTCGGTATCGCTGTAAGCATGGTGCATGCGGTGCATGATCGCATAGGCCCTCGCAGACAGATAGGAGGACCCCTGGGTAATAAAGGTCGCGATATAAAAAAACCTTTCCCAGAATTTCGTCATTGTGAACATTTGATGTGCCGCATACCTGTGTAAAAAGAAAGTTTGGCAAAATAAAGACGAAAACCAGTGCCCAGCAAAGAAGAGTGCAATTGCCATTCTTTAATATTTACCAGAGCCCGAATTGGCTATGAAGGACGCCTTTCTCGCCCGCCTGATGAATTAAATAAAGGCTAATAATAGCGTATTGCTTTTTCAATGTCAAGTTTTGTATAACGATTTTAATAGACGTTGCAATTTGGTAAAAGGATTTAAGAGGGGAGGATTGAAATGTTACTAACTTTTCAAGGATGGCAGTACTGTATGAATCATTTTTTTATATAATCTCACACCTGCAATTTGATCCTTTTTGTAAATCCACTCGGCATTTCCCCAGTCATTGTCCTTTAAATCTTTATGTGCCTGCAGAATAGAACCGGGACCAACGAGAAAGGTTTTGCATTCTTTCCAGCCAAAATAAGCGATGTCTGTGTTAAAAGCAGCCGCGCCGGTCGCAAAACCAGGCAAAGTGGAAAGGTTCGCAATCGGATCATTTTGCGCCGGATCCCAATAAAGCTCAAAGTGTGATTTACCCCCTCGAAATTCGGGCAAAGTCTTTTCTAAACTATTTAAGCAATGACTGACCCTTTTTTTCACAACTGAACAGGGCTCAGCGCAGCGGAACATCAAGCGGGTCTTGGCCATTGCCGGAATTTGATTATCAATGTCGCCGCCCTGGAGCATGGTTGCATTCATAGTCGTCCCCTGAACCGATTCGTTTTTTAGCCAGGGGGATTGCCATAAAGCATCGAGAACAAGAAAAAGTTTTTCCACTGCAGAATCGAATTTTTCCGGGTAGCCGGAATGCCCTTCGACGCCATAAACAGAAAGATTTCCTTTGAGCCTGCCTTTCTGAGATTCCATAAGTTTGTTTTCCGTGGGTTCTCCAACAATCAGCACCTGCGGCTCTAAAATGTCATCACACTTCGCGGCGTGCAAAGCTCCGTCGTGGTGTTTCTCTTCCCCGACAACCAGCAAAATGCCAAGCCCGGCAATTCCTTCTGCATGCAAATCTTGCAAAGCCTCCAACTGTGCAGCCAAGATGCCGTGAGTATCGCAAGCGCCGCGGCCGTAAATTCGTTTGTCGTCTTCGAAAGGTCCATATTGCTCCGGTACCGTATCGAGATGTGTGTTGAAAAGAATTTTCGCAGGTTCATCATGCCAACTTGCGAAGATATTCATCCGTTCAGCCGCAACCTGAAAAGTTTGTACGGTCATTCCACGATGCCTGAGCTCGTCTTTTACAAAACTGGCAATCTCACTTTCATTGCCGGTGACCGAATCAATTGCAATCAGTTCTTTAGTCAGTTTTTGCGTCCGTAAAATATTCATGGTCAATAAATCGAAGGAGAGCTGTTAGAAATTGAGGCGGGTTACTTTCTAATTAATTTCCATAAAATTTTGGGGCTAATGAAATGCCGGAATCATTCATCGCATTCCGGGATGACTTTAGAAACGATTTAATCGATTTGCCATCAACAAAGTAGGCCGTACCATAATTTACTAAAATTTCTCTCTTAACAGATAAGTCAGACAAGTCTTCACTTGTCAAAGAAGATCCCACGGGTAATGTTTTACCGGGGGCAATATAATCGAGGTTCGTCCGTGGAACGCTTTTGATGACTCCCACAAACGCTAATTGCGTGTTATCTTTTGTAAGTGAAAAAACCGGGCCTCCTGAATATCCGAATCTTACCACCGCATCCACAGCCCGGGTGCGTGGGTAGGGAGATTTACTAACCCAACCGCCAGTCAGCTGTTTGATTCCTTTGGGGTAGCCAAAAAGAAAAACCCAATCTCCCCAACTCAGGTTAATATTATATCCCATTTCATTCTCAAATTCCTTCCCGAGTCTATTGTTGGTTTCTGCCTGAATGATGGCTAAATCACTTTTAGGGCTGTCCGAAATTATTTCTGCTTCCGCGGACCAAACGCTGCCACTTCGCACTGAAATTCGTTTAAATTTTAAAAGATAACGTGAAAACAAAATATCCGTTTTCGCACCTTTCTCATCAACATAATAGATGTCCGTGGAGTCCTCGGGAGACACCAAATGACTGCTCGTCAGGATGGTATATTTTGAATTCATATGATCGATATCGATAATCAACCCGCCGCCTGAAAGCGTCCTCTTGTCCGTTTCAACTTTAATCCCTTTGCCATTTGTCGCGAGTTTGTATTTAAGCGGGCTGGTCGGGTCTGCCACCAACTCTCCATTTTTGATTAGATATTCAAACCTCTGAATTTCGTAAGTCAACTCCGTATTAATTCCCACAACGGATCTTTCCACCTTCTCTATTTCGGATTTTATTTCCGGCGATAATAATGACAGGCCGCGATGAGGTTGTAGCAAAGGGGTTTGATCGGCACAGCCCAAAAGACAGCTACAAAGGAGTGAGGCGTTTATGAGTTTCAAAGCATACTATTGAATTTTTAAGAACATCGGTCAAGTGCTGTTAATTGCTTTTATAATTTTTGGAATTAAGCGTGAACTAAAATTATCTAAATTCTTTTCACCTAATCGCGCCAGCTCTTTCTGCCCCTCTTTAATAATTTCCACAAGAGATTTAACGTCTATCTCTAGAAAAACAGCTTGAAAGGGTTCCAGTTTCCACAGGGCGTTTCGAAAATGTTTTTCTACGCCATGGTAAATATTGCGCCGCAATTGGTGCAACCCGGCAGCCACTTGAATCAAACCCTGAAAAAAGATCCGGCTGTTCTCCGGATGCCGCTTCCAGACTTCTTCCCAGGCTTCATGGGACTCCCAAAACTTGCCGCTGTTAAATAGTACAATGCCTTCGTTAAAATCTTCCCAATCCTGATCACTCATTTGAGGTTCGGACAGGTTCGAAAAATCAGCTTCCTTAATTCTTCTTTCTATCGTGGCCATGTTTCAGCAAGCCTGTTAAATCACGAACCTCTCTAAGAGTTTCCGCTGCTATTTTTCTTGCTTCACCGGACATGTCGTACATCAGATCTTCCACACTTTTTCCGGTGCCTAAGATTTCTTGGCGTTTTTCTGTTAATTTTGCTGCGAGTTCAACCAGGCAGTCAGCAACTGCCTGTTTTAAATGCACATATTTCAACTTCTTTGCCGTGAAGTCGTTGCGCAAATTCTTATGTTCAGCCATTTTGCCGCAGGCTTTCAGGATCTCAAAGAGATTAGCAACCCCGGGACTCATTTCTCCCGTCGCCATGGCGTCACCGCTATCCGTAACAGCCGATTTCACCGCTGAGCGAATTTTTTCTTCATCCTCAAATAAAGCCACAAAGTGATTTGGCCCCAGGCTTTTGCTCATCTTTTTAACCGGATCGCTTAAAGACATAATCTTTGGAGTCTCGGTAAAAAGCGTTTCGGGTAGTGAAAAATATTCACCGTACTTATGATTAAATCTTTGTGCAATATTTCGTGATAACTCCAGATGTTGTCCCTGGTCTCTCCCGACCGGAACAAATTTAGGCCGATAAGCAAGAATATCCGCGGCCTGTAAAATTGGATAGGTAAAGAGTCCGGCAGAAATAAATTCATTTGTTTCGCCGAGCTGCTGTGATTTATCTTTGAATTGGGTCATCCTGGTGAGTTCACCATAAGAGGCAATGCTGTTGAATATCCAGCAAAGCTCCGTATGTTCCGGGACCAGTGATTGCACGAAGAGGATTGATTTTTCAGGATCGATGCCACAAGCCATCAGGTCGATGAACATTCTTTTGGTGTTTTCCTGCAAAACCCCAGTCTCATAGGGAATGGTTATGGCATGAAGATCGACAATACCATAGATGCATTTATACCTATCCTGGAGTTTAACCCAATTTTCAATTGCACCGAAATAATTTCCGAAGTGCATGTCGGCAGTTGGCTGGATGCAGGATAAAACTCGGTCTAAATCAGTTGACAACTGACACCTCTCTATTCATAACAAACCCCATCTTATTATCACGAGATGGGGTAAAATTTCAAAGATGGGTTTAAAGTATTTTTATTCTTCTGCTTTCCTCTCCAGATCTCTTCGTCGGGGCCGAACCGCCGGCGCCTCTTGTACGGGCTCCCGCCCCCATTGCTCAGCGACAACCTCTCGAAGCGTCCAATCAGGCGCAATTTTATAAGCATCATCAAAAGAAAACATCTCGATGGTATCCCAGGGGCAGTATTTCGCACAAAGGGTACAGCCGATACAGAGCGGCAGGTCAATCTCGACTAACTTGTGAACATTCGGATTATCGGGATCCGGACCGGGAACCAACTCAATGCAATCCACGGGACAGAAATCCACACAAACCATGCAACCGGTGCAGCCACCCTGATCGATCACGGCCAACTGTTTCGGTCGACGCTGAACTCTTAACGTGGCAGCTTTTTCGTATTTGGGATCCAGAAAGGGCATTTGTCGATTCCTCCAGTTTTTTTAAATGAACACAGAATTCACCAAGATATTAGAATATTGACTGCTAACCGCTCGAAAGATGTTTCTATAACCTAAGCAGACTTTGTGCCATCTGTGTCCAGGTTCGTTTTCTCTTTAGCGTTGCAATTTTTCTTTCAAGCTCTTGTATAGTTCTTGAGCCTCCGCATATAGCTTTTTTCTTTGCTCGAACAGTTTGAGCTCATTTTCGAAGCTTTCGTCCTCCCAGTAATCATCATCGACGCTTTCGGTATCTTTCGCGATCAAGGACAAGTGTTTATGTTTGAGGCCAAAGTATTCATTTTTTACAAATTTGAAGTCGTTGATCAACCGGGTGGCTTCTCCCAAGTCACCGAGATTGTCTAATTTCTTATTAGGCATTATTTTTAATATAAAAAACCATGAAAACAAATGCAATTTAAACTTGCAATTTAAACATTACTTAAATCTCCCTGAAGAGTCAATAAGGAAGGATACTAAGAATTTTTCTTGATAATGCTACCTTTTCTACCGGCTTGGTCAAAAAGTCTTTTATCCCATGTTGCGCAATTTCCCGAACTGTTTCTACGCTTTCCACTAAGGAGCAGATAATAATGGGCAGGTTGCTGAGTTCCGGCTTGCTTTTGATGATACGAATGAAACTCCAAGCCGTCAATAAAAGGCATCGTCAAGTCTACGAGCATCAGGTCAGGCCGGAGTTTCTCCCTCAAAAGAATGTTCAAAGCATCAAGTCCATCCATCGCTTCAACCACCTCAAAGTCGCCTCCTTCCAAAAACATTTTTTTTAGAAGACGGCGTTGTCCAGGTTCATCATCTATAAGTAAAACCTTTTTCGGTTTCGATTCCATAATAATTTCTCAATACCTCATCGCACGCTACATCACTTATCGGCAACTAAAACGACTTCATTCAGAACATGATAACAATTTTCTAAGAGAGTCAATGGATAATTATAAGAGAATAATTATAAGAAAGGTATGATCCTATCTCAGGCACAAAAACTAATCCCCGGCACCTGGCGAATATCGGGGATTGCACGGCTACTCTTGATGCACCCATAACCGAGCGGGGTTCAAAACCCATTAGACCTCGCGGGGTTTGACCTGCAAGGTCCATACGGAATTAAGCGGCCTCCAATTCCTGGCTCCAGGTTCCGTAAATATGAGCCGCCGGCCCGAGAGAGACCGAAATAAAGGCAACAGACGCGACAAATCCCATGATGACAGCCAAGGCCGGCATGGTCCTGCCAAAAACAATAACGAGAACAAAGCCGCTAACATACATAGTGATACCCAGCAAGAAGCTTCCCAGAAAATTGCCCACTTCTTGCCATAGGTAATTTTACTGCTGGCCCGAATCGCTTCGAGGGGATCGATTCCGCGATTAAGGAAAATATAAACCGCCTGCCGCCGGTAAGTTGTCAAACTCAACAAATATAGCTCATCCGTGCCCAATCCGGGTGTTATTAATATCCCCGGCAGTGTGAAAAAATAACCAAAGAATATTTATGTGTGACATTTTCCCATAAAAACCAGGTTGATCCGGGCAAAAAAAAGGAGGGTTTTGATTGGTTCTGTTAAAGTCGACCTACTGTAGAAACTCAAATCGAAATAGTTTAATTGCGTTTCCATGCATTACTTTGGCAAAGTCACTTTCGCTCAAATTCTCGTGAAGTAATTTCACAAAGTCAGTGTATTCTTCATAATGATTTTGGCCGTAGTACGTTGCATCTGTTCCGAAAAGAACACGGTCGGCACCGAGTTCTTTGACCGCCGCCAGCACAAAGTGCGGATCTGCCTGAGCGGTACCCAGGTAAAGATTAGCGTCCTTTGCCACAATAGATTCTTTGACGACTGAAATCGCTTGCTGGTACGCGCCGGTAAATCCCATGTGATAAAATATAACCGCAACCGTTGGGTGCCTTTTTGCAGCCGTGTAGATTTTTTCGGGGCCGGAATTACTGCCCACTGCGCCGCAGTGAAAAACCGCCGGCACTTCATATTTCGCACACAGTTCCAGATAGCCATCGACAAGGGTGTCGTCGGCAGCAAACTGATTCATTTCCGGATGGAGCTTGACGCCGACAAATCCATGATCTCGCAGAAAGGGCTCAATGTTTGCCGGCGAGCCATCGGGATCAGTTGGCCGTGCCCAGGCCAAAGCGCGAAGCAAGCCTGGATACTCCTGAACCGTTTGCAGCGTTATTTGATTAGCCGAGTTTTCGTCTAGATTGAGAGTTGTACCAGGCAGGTGGGCGCCGTCAATGTTTGAAATTAAGGCGAGGCGAATATTGAAACGGCGGATGTTGCTGAGCAGCGTCTCGGTTTTCAAGTCGAAGCCGCGAAAACTGCCGATATGCGCGTGAATATCGATGACTTCATATTCCGACCATCCAGGGTCACTATTTTTCTGAGATTGTGCGACCTCGCCGGTGTTGGAACAAACAGTGAAAACCCCTAAATGGCCGAAAATAAGTATTGCAAACAGAACTGTTAAAAAATATCTCATGCCTTTAATCGAGTGGCCACCATGATGCAAGCAGTAGCGATATAATTAAAACTGTTTTGCTGCAAAAAGGCGATTACTTCCGGACTTTCTGCGCCGGGCTGAACCCAAGCATTCATGAGATCCAAATCAAGACATTGTTGTAAAACACTCAGTGTTGTTGATGGAGGGACAACGAAATTGACAAGGGTAGGTTTACCAGGCATGTCCCCAACATTCGAGAATGAAGGATCGCCATCAACAGAGGTTCTTTGCGGATTCACCGGGTAAACTGTGAAACCCTTCTGCTTGAGATCGCGATAGATGACATGGCCGTATTTGGATGAATTATCAGTAGCGCCAACCACCGCAATAGAAACACCCGGCTCATCGAGCAACTTTGTAATATCACTCATTCGTTCGCCTTAAGCTGCCATTGGCCATCCCAGTCCAGGATTTCATAGCGATCGGTCATCGGGAAGTTAGGCGGCCGTTGGTCTTCCAGACGTTTATCCGTGCGAATTCTGGTAGCATAACGCGGTTCAGTTGCTGACAATGAACCGGCGGTCAAACTTCCGTAAATAAAAAGAGTCGCACCTCGTTTTCCACTCCGGTGGCGAACACGAAACCGTCCTTTGGCGTAAATTGCAGCAAAAATGTTTAAATCTCCCGGACCGGTAACCGATGGATGTGCAATTTCAACGTCCTTGTCACTGACAATGCCGAGGTAATCTTCTGCGGTGAAGGAGATTTCCGGGTGACGCGTGTAAGTTATGTCGCCATCTATGATAATCTTGCCAGGCGAGTAAACAAGTACCTTACCTCTAAGAACCCCTTTTAAATGCAGCTTCTTTTTTTTGCTTCCAATGATAAAATACGGCTGCTCTGAGTAATTCTGTCGATGTTCTTCGTTCTGAGGAGAGTCAATTTTCCAGGTATAACCCCCCTCGCCTCGAAAAGTAATCCAGGTCTCCTCTTGAAATGTATGAATATTACTCTCTGAAATAGTTGAATCGTTTGATAAGGGCAGAAACTTTTTCGGTAATCTTATCGCTTTGACGCCGGTTTCAAGCCCGCCGAGAAATACGTCCTTTTGATCGAGATATGGAAATCCACTCTGGCTGATATGGATGTCATACGATGCGGTCGTCACCTTACCTTGAAACTTAGGTTTGACACCCCGGCTGTTCAAAAGACTAATTTTAGTATTTGAATGAAACCGGCCTTCGAGAACATCGTCGTGAATGGCAACAGCGGGGTCCCAGTAATCGATGAACTGAGCAAAATGAGAAAAAGCCAGGCGTTTCATGCGAAGTTCCGAGGTTAACTTAGTACCGTTGTCTTCTGTGCTTATTTCTATCACAAGCGCATCGATGTCCATAGAAGTTTTGGCTGCCTCATGAAAAAACTTTGCAGTATACTCGGTCCCTTTGTGTTGCCAGACTAACGTTGAATCAGGCAAGTGCATTTTATTAAAATCCTGCGCCCATTTTTTGAATTTCTTACGCAGCATTTTTTGCTGTTTCCGATTCATTGGAATCTTGATGGAAACCTGTCGGGGACGATCCGAAATGATTTTTGGTCTTAGCAATAATGTCGGTTCCAGAGTACTGGCCAGCTTTTCTCTTACGCTGGCTTTATTTTCCGCTTTAGCTTCGGATTCTGCAGACTTATCAACTGGTTCAGCCAACTGCTCAATTTGCGAAGCCAAATTTTGACGGTGGGGTACTCTTGGTTCAGAGGCTTTAGATTCCGGAGGTAGGTTTGCTTTTAGCTCGTCGGTTATTTTTCTGAAATCGGCCCGGGAGGACGAAGGGTCAAATTCATCAACAGGAAAGAAAGCAAAATCAAATACCAGCGGTGGTTTATGGAAAGGAGAGGATTCAAAAAGACTTAGAATCAGCGAGCCTGCCAGTAGAAATAAGAAGTGAAATACCACGGACGCTGCCCAGGCGTACCTAAATGAAAACGGCTTTTTAAGGATACCTTCAATTTGGAGTTTCAAGTCTTGTCGGTAGCGCATGATGTTTCAAAAATGTTACAACCGATTTAATCAGGATTATTCATAAATTTCAGCGCAGAGACCCTTAGAGTAGAGAAGAAATCTGGTTTTCAAAACATGCTTTTCTCAACTCACCAAAAAAATAGTGAATTCAATTTCTGTTTTTCCATTTCTCTGTCTCTTTTCGGTTGAGGAATATTCGGATTAATTTTTCACTTTACATTTATATGGAGGATGTAATGCATCGGTGAAATCACCCACAGTCAGTTTTATCAGCTCATCATCGAACACTAAAAAAGGCACTGGCCCGGTTGGTTTATCCTTTTTCTTTTTTCCAAATAGGCCTTTCGCGAAGCCAAAACCCTTCTTCTTGATATCTGTGACACCCGTCTTGTCAGAGTCGCCGGTATCTTTTTCTCCCTGGGTATCCTGCCCGGCATTCAGAACAATACTGTACATTTCACCGTGGGTCACGATAGGGTAAAAATTATCGAGCTTGCTAATTTGTTCCGCTATATTGGGCTGATCGGCGAAAGAAACATCCAGGTTCTTGTTCGCCTGCTTGATTTTTTCCAGGTACCCCCCTCCCAACAAGTCTTGCTTCATAAAATCGAATTGCAATCCCAATTTCTCGAAATAGTTTTTTCAGAAAGCCCGCTCTATTTCCACCGCTTTACGAATTTCAGCCGTCATTTTTGTCATATCAGTTTTGACAGAGGCACTGTCAAGTCTTACCAAACCCGTTTGCTTATTGCGCGATTTTGTGTAAAAAGTGATTAAGAATTGATTACACATAAAACCATTACGCGTTACCTCACCCTTTAATTTATCTACTACAAATTTCTGAGCAAGAATTTCAATATTGCTTTCCCTCTCTTCTTCATCTAAATCTTTACGCTTATCTTGCCCTGTTCGCATTTGCTTCATAATACTTTTAAAACTCTTTTGCGCTTCCTTGGTCTCTTCAGTTACAAGTGGCCGGGTCTCGCATTTCTTTTTCTTGCGGTTTATTTTATGAATTTTATTTTCACTCACATTAATGATTTCGTCTGAGCCTTTCGGATAAAATTTGCCGAAAATCTTGCCACTAATGCCCTGCCATTTGCCCTTGTTTTTGCTTTTTGATGCTTTAATATTTGCAGTTATGATTTCATTTATTTCACTGGTTACCGTGCCAATCTTATCTATCTTCAGCTTTGATTTTTTTACTTTATTGACACCCTCTTCAGCAAAACTCTGGCTTGCTAAGAGAAACACCAAAATCAAGGTTGAAAGAACTGTTCGCATCGTTTCCTCCAAAAAAAATTGAACTCGCTGTTCGGTTGAAATCCAGCTTATGAAATGAGAACGAATCTAGGCCAAGTGATTATTTTAATAATAATCCTTTTGTTCTAAAAAAGCAAGGATTTTAAGACTGTTGATTTTCAACTGTGCCTCTGGTAGGCGTTGAGGCTGATCGGCTCCTTTTGGCGGATTAAGGCTCTTTTGAGAAGCGGAGGGTTGCACAGGTTTATTTAAACCTTTTACCTTGATTGGCGGGATATTCAACCTGTAAATCAATCGGTCCCTCTCTTTTGAAGACTCGAGCAACCGATAGAGAGAATGGACTTGTTTAAGGTAAACTATCTGCTCTGTATCCAGTTTGCCTTTCTTTAAAAAAACGCGTTGATGACGGTATCGCTCTTTCAAGCTCTTTTCAACCATCGGGCTATATGCCCTGTGCCCATGGGTTGACTCTTTTACCCTGCGTATCCGCTTCAACTTTTTCTGTATATTAATTAACACGGTTGGATCGAAATAAAAACTCACGGACTTTCCATAGTGAATTGCTGTATAAACCGACTCTAATAATTCCTTTTGTTCGACTATCTTCGGGTTCTGGTGATCATCAATAGAATTAAGTATTAAACGGCCTTTCTATAAGTAGAGCTTCGAAACTTCAGGATCGTTTAATGAATTCAGCACCGAAGAAATATAGAAAAAATGCCAGGGATTGAGATACAGGTTGCTTCGGTTTTTACTGAAATCACTATCATCCTCGACCCTTGCCAAAGTTTTCAAATGTAACGAATCAATTGTAAATAGAGCTTGTCTGGAATCTCTTTTAATATAGCTGGAATTTCCGTCACTCTGCTTTCTTTAACCGAAAGAACAACATCTTTTTGCAGGGCCTTCACTTCTTTCGAAATGAGCTCCTCGTTTAATACTTTGCAAATAAGATACGTTGGAATCGTTTGCTGATTGCGCAACTCACCATTGAGGCTGAGTAAATTATCTAACGAAGTGACTCCCCATAATCCAATTAGATCTTCAAACTCCTTACCTGCTTTAATCCGCCGATTTATTTCATT
>SMXC01000038.1 GCA_004356825.1 Caldithrix sp. | reverse complement strand
ATCAGGAATTTACCGGCGACTCAACAAAATACCATGATTTTAAACAGTTGTGGGATAAGAATAAAACCAAACGTTGGTTTCGCAGAGTATACTTGTCTAATGAACCCATGGGTCCTGACCATAAATGGAGAAAATGGTACCCGGATATTCTTGATTTCGACCCGCCCCCTTTACTAAAAGAGGTTTCTATTCCGACTATTTTTATTTTCGGAGATCCGAACCTGGATCGTTTTAGCCCGGTAAATCAGAGTATTCAGAATGTTATCAGCTTATCAAAACAGAACAAAAGAGTATAAAATATTGCAATATGACGATTACCATCACAATCTTTATAGAAACGTCTTTTTCGGTTTGATACCCAATCATGCTTCTTGGGAAGAGCCTGCGTTTTCGTGGCTAAGCCAGATGAATCAAAACGAATCGAACTAACAAAATGAGTTAGTGTAAGAAAAATCTAAATGAATGCATCTAAAAAAATAATAGAACGGCTAAAATGCGAATTTAGCTGGAACGATATCAAAAGACTTCTTGGAGCAATTTTTATCATCGGTCTCTTTTTGAGTCTATTTTTCGTCAGTTTGAATGATTCAAATTGGTTGCTTCAAGTAGCCTCGAGTTTTATTTTTACATTCTTTATAGCAACCTCGATCTTTTTGGTGTTGGCTATAGCTGGCCCGCAAAAGATAACTAGCAAACCTAAAAGATACTTGACCATGGGTTTTCTAATTTTGATTGGCGGTTGGATCGGAGCATTTATCTCAGTTGGCGTCTTTTACGTAATCTCTGGATACAAGATTAATATGAACCCTTCATGGTTCTTAACAAACACGGTTTTGAGTCTATTTTTTGGTGCGACTTGTACAGGATATTTTGAATTAAGAGAACGCTTAGAGGCTGCGGTAAAAAAGTTGGCTGAAAAAGAGGTGAATGAGCAACGGCTTCTGCGCTTAAAAACCAAAGCCGAGCTTGAGGCGCTCCGCGCCAAGGTCAACCCTCATTTTCTTTTCAATACTCTGAATTCAATTACAAGCCTGATACCCGTAGAACCTAAAAAAGCAGAAGAAATGGTACAGAAGTTGTCTAGCCTTTTCCGCTACACTTTGGAAGCCAGCAAACATGAATTTGTGAAACTCAAAGATGAGCTCGAGGTCAGTCAAGAATATTTGGAAATTGAAAAGACCCGCTTAGGGAAACGTCTGGATTATTCCATCGAAATGGATGAAAGTCTCGCTGATTTTTTGATTCCGGGATTTATTATCCAACCTTTAGTGGAAAATAGTGTCAAGCACGGCATCGCTCCATTAAAATCCGGTGGGCAAATTAACATTCAATGTACTAAAAACGCCAACACCTGCCAGATCGAAATAAGTGACAATGGTAGCGGACTCCCTTTAAGTGCAGATGGCAACGGATTTGGACTCAGCGGTGTTAAAGAACGCTTGGCTTTGTATTACGGTGATAAATATCAGTTTGAAATCTCCAATGAAGCCGGCGTGAGCATCCGGATGCTCCTGCCGCTTGCTGCAATCGAGACCCCAAAACTTGATAAAACTGAATGACCTACAAGACTATACTCATCGATGACGAACCCTTGGCTTTGCAAAGATTGGAACGTTTGCTCGCCCCCTTCGAATTTATTGAAATTACCGCAAAAGCCAGTAGCGGTTTTGAAGCCGTCGAAAAGATAAACGAGCTTAAACCAAATCTTATATTTTTAGATATTCAAATGCCGGAGCTTACCGGCTTTGAAGTCCTTGAACAAATAGACGAATCGCCCTTTATTATTTTTTCAACCGCTTATGATGAATATGCTTTGAAGGCTTTTGAAACCAACTCAATCGATTATCTGCTTAAACTAATCGAGCCCAGGCGGCTAAAGATCGCCCTGGAAAAACTGCAGCGGTTAACTCAGGAAGATATAGGTCAATATAAAGAACAGTTGCAAAAACTGCTTGCGGGTTATAAAGCACCATCAAAAAAACGCATCAAAGTCAAAATAGGCAGCCACATCAGGCTGATCAATATTGATGACATCTACTACTTTCGCGCTGAGGACAAATATGTTGCAGTTCACACTTTTGACGAATCTTTCCTTTTGAATCGGAGCTTAAACCAGTTGCAAGCCGATCTCCCTCCTGACGATTTTGTTCGTGTGCACCGATCCGCCATCATTAATTTGAATTATCTCAAGGAAATCAAGAAATTGCACCTGGGTAGCTATCTTGCCCGGATGAAAGACAAACAGGAAACCCAGGTTCCTGTAAGCCGTCATTCAAGAGTGAAATTGGGGTTGGGTTGACTTCCGGCTGCTCTTCTAAAGTGCAAACCAATGCTAGCTTGAATAATTCATGAACCACAGAGACACAAAGGCACAGAGGTTTGATTATATTGGAGAGATTGAACATATGTCAGCGTAATCAATTTCGATTTCAAAAACTTTGTTTTGAACGCACTCTCGTTATAAATCTTTTATTCTCTCTGTCCCTTCGGCACACTCAGGACAGGCTTAGTGCCTCTGTGGTAAAATTTTATGAATAATGCAGGTTAAAAGAATATGCAGAAATGCAATAGCAAATTGTTGCTATAATATAAAACCTCATGCCTAAAGTTCTTCAAATCCTGTCCGATTTTTAATCATAAATTAACTTTCCTTAAAGGCGAGAATTTATCATGGAAGAAAGACGTCATTTTGTGCGGGTCAAGTTTTTAGCAGAAGTCGAAATCGTTTACTTTGACAATTCCTATAAGGCAGAACTCCTCGATCTTTCATTAAAAGGCGCTTTAATTCAGCCCAAAAGCGAAATCCCGATGGGGCTTGGCAACACTTGCGCCCTTAAAATTGGTCTTGCCGCCAAAGATTTAACCCTGGAATTTAAAGTGGAGCTGGTTCATCTAAATGCTGATAAGTTTGGGCTTAAATTCCTCTCCCAGGATCTCGACACAATGATTCACCTGCGCAGATTGCTTGAACTCAATGTCTGCGATCATGAGCGAATTACCAAGGAACTTGCTTTTTTGGCAACTGCTTAAGTCTCAGGTGAGACAGTGACCCTGCCATAATCCTCGTTTATAGTTCTACACGACGGGTGTTCAATTTCTCTTTGCCTATTTAGTCATCCTTAAATCCGCAACTGGCGGTTGACTTGATTCCAGTTTTACCTTATCTTCCAAAGGATGAGTGAAACCATGTCAACCGCAGATAATAAAAACCTTACATTGCGCCGGCGTTTGCACGAAATCATTTTCGAAGCGGACACTCCGGCAGGCAAACGTTTCGATGTCTTGCTGATTGTCAGCATTGTCTTAAGTGTGACTGCTGTCATGCTCGACAGCGTTCAGTCAGTCCGAAATGAATATGGCGGTATTTTTTTCTTTTTCGAATGGGGGTTTACTCTTCTTTTCACAGCTGAATATTTTTTGCGATTATACTGCGTAGGCCGTCCTCGTCTCTATGCCACCAGCTTCTACGGCGTTGTAGACTTACTTGCAATTCTGCCAACTTATATCAGTTTGATTCTGCCCGGCAGTCAGTTTCTGTTAGTCATTCGCATCCTGCGAGTACTGCGGATTTTTCGTGTTTTCAAGCTTGTACAATATTTAGGCGAGGTTGATTTTCTCCTAAAAGCGCTCAGAGCAAGCGGCCGCAAGATCGCGGTCTTTTTATTCACGGTTTTAACACTGGTGACAATTTTCGGCTCTCTGATGTACATCATCGAGGATGCCAAAAATGGTTTCACCAGTATTCCACGCAGTATATATTGGGCAATCGTTACTTTAACAACCGTCGGTTACGGTGACATTACGCCCAGAACTGAAATCGGGCAAGCTCTGGCAGCCATGATCATGATCTTCGGCTATGCGATTATCGCCGTGCCAACCGGAATCGTCACCGTGGAAATGGCACAGGCTTTTAAGGAAAAAGAAACAATTTCAACCCAATCCTGTCCGCAATGCAGCGCCGAAGGACATGACAGTGATGCAAAATTCTGTAAATTCTGTGGTTCGGCGCTATAAATGAAAGAACAATCTTGTAATAACCCGGAAGGAAAAAGAGAAATGGACACTTCAAGACTTAAGGCATACTGGCGAATGAACCTGACCTATGTCGGCATCCTTCTAATAATTTGGTTTACGGTTTCTTACGGGTTCAGCATCCTCTTTGTAAACCAGCTCGATCAGGTTCGATTTGCAGGATTTAAGTTGGGCTTCTGGTTTGCGCAACAAGGTTCCATCTATGTTTTTGTGCTGCTGATCTTTGTTTATGTTTTTTTAATGAACCGCCTTGACCGAAAATTTGGTGTAGCCGAAAAACAGGGGGACCGCTAATGGGAATTCAGGCATGGACTTACACGTTGGTTTTTTTATCTTTTGCACTTTATATTGGCATTGCAATTCGGTCAAGAGCAAAATCTACAAGTGATTTTTATGTGGCTGGCAACGACGTTTCTCCACTCGCCAATGGTATGGCGACTGCAGCAGACTGGATGTCGGCAGCCTCATTCATTTCAATGGCAGGACTTATTTCTTTCATGGGCCGGGATGGCAGCGTTTATCTGTTAGGCTGGACCGGCGGTTATGTGCTGCTGGCGCTGCTTTTGGCACCCTATCTGCGCAAGTTTGGTAAATTCACCGTCCCCGATTTTGTCGGTGAACGCTACTATTCGCAGGCGGCGAGACTTGTTGCGGTGGTTTGTGCCATCTTTATTTCATTTACTTACGTCGCCGGACAAATGCGCGGCGTGGGCGTAGTCTTCTCCCGCTTCCTGGAAGTCGATATTACCGTCGGAGTTATCATTGGTATGGCGATTGTATTTTTTTATGCGGTCATTGGCGGCATGAAGGGCATTACTTACACCCAGGTCGCGCAGTACTGCGTGCTGATTTTTGCCTACATGGTTCCGGCTATTTTTATCTCAATCCTGCTCACCGGCAACGTGATTCCGCAGTTTGGTTTCGGCAGCAGTTTGGCTGATGGCTCCGGGACCTATTTACTGGACAAGCTCGATCAACTCAACCGGGATCTGGGCTTTCATGCTTACACATCGGGCACCAAAGGAACGCTGGATGTTTTTTGCATCACCGCAGCCCTGATGGTGGGTACGGCTGGTCTGCCCCACGTTATCATTCGCTTCTTTACAGTTCGTAAAGTGAGAGACGCTCGTTTGTCCGCTGGCTATGCGTTACTGTTTATCGCAATCCTTTATACAACCGCGCCGGCAGTGGCGGCATTTGCACGCACCAACTTTATTAACACGATTCACAACACGCCCTATAGCGAGGCCCCGCAGTGGTTTAAAAACTGGCAGAAGACCGGGTTGCTTGACTGGGAGGACAAGAACTCCGATGGCGTCATGCAATATTTTGGGGACACAGGCGAGCAAAGCGCTTCTCAGCAAAATGAAATCACAGTCGATCGCGATATTATAGTACTGGCGAATCCCGAAATTGCAAAACTGCCGAACTGGGTAATTGCTTTGGTGGCGGCAGGCGGTTTAGCGGCAGCTTTGTCTACCGCGGCCGGGCTGCTTCTGGTGATTTCAACTTCTATTTCGCATGATTTGCTGAAGAAAGTTTTGATGCCAAAAATTACCGAACGGCAGGAGCTGCTTTATGCCAGGTTGGCCGCGGGGGCCGCTGTGATCATCGCCGGTTATTTTGGGATCAATCCGCCCGGGTTTGTGGCACAGGTCGTAGCATTCGCCTTTGGTTTAGCGGCCTCCTCTTTCTTCCCGATTATTATTCTTGGGATTTTTTATAAAAGAATGAATAAAGAAGGCGCCATCGCTGGAATGGTCACCGGAATCCTGTTTACGGCTAGTTACATTATTTATTTTAAGTTCATTAACCCGACAGCCAACAATAGTGAAAACTGGCTCTTCGGTATCTCACCGGAAGGGATTGGCAGCCTTGGCATGCTCATAAACGTAACGGTTGCACTGCTTGTTTCAAAAGTAACGCCGGCTCCTCCGGAAGAAATCCAAAAAATGATAGAGGATATTCGGATTCCGGGAAGCGCCAGCGAAACTGTTTGAACTCTTGCTTGTTAGTGACAATTATTTTCTATTATCTGGTTTTTATGAACTGCCAGAACAGCCCTGATTTGTCATTTGACACAAACGGGGCATTTTGACAAAAGTCTAATCAGTTTTTTCAACTCAGGAGGTCCCTAAGATTATTTTAATGCGTAGTAAACGAACAGCACCCCGGCATCTACTTCTATCGACTTTCTTTTTTTTGTTTTCACTATCAGCGTCTGAGCTCTTCTCGGGATCGACTCTTACCGGGCGGGTTTTTGATAAGCAAAACAATCCACTGGCCTATGTTCAGGTAATTCTCGAACCGATCAGTAGGGGAGATGTCACAGACGAAAAGGGCAAATTCGAAATAAATAACCTACCCAGGGGCAAATACAGAGTTAGTTTTCAGCTTATAGGTTATGAAACTGTAAAAAGGAATGTTGTGCTTGCAAATTCAGAGGAAAGACTTGAACTAAACATCGAATTGACACCTACTGTGATCGAGCTTGCAGACGTTCTGGTTACCGCCTCGCGAAATTCAGAATTGGAACATGAGGTGCCGCAATTTGTTTCCGTTATTAATCCAAGAAAAATCAGGGAGCGAAACAGCCAGCAAACTGCCGAGCTGTTGCGGGAGGAAGCCGGTTTAGTTGTCCAAAAAACCAACCAGGGCGGCGGCTCGCCAATTATGCGTGGCATGAAAGCGAACAAACTCCTCTTTCTCGTCGATGGCATTCGCTTGAACAACTCGACTTACCGCGGCGGCAACACCCAATATTTGAATACAGTAGATTCCGCCACACTCGAGCGGGTGGAAATCGTACATGGTCCGATTTCAGTTTTGTATGGCAGTGACGCCCTCGGCGGCGCAATTAATCTCATCACCAAGAGTCCGCGGCTTACCCTGGATGGCAGACACACATTCGGTGGTTCGGTTTCTGCTTCGATTTCAACCGCTGATGAAACAAAAACCTCGAACTTTAATGTTATGACGGCCAACTCAAAATGGGGGTTGATTCTAAAAGGCTCGCTTAAATCTTTTGGAGACATTATCAGAGGGAGTAGCGGTGGAGCGACTTTAATGAATCGGCTGCAGAATGACTCGAGAACAAGCCGCGTCCTAAATAAAAAACAGTCGCCAAACGGATATGACTCTTATGACCTGAGTTCCAAAGCGCTGATTAATTTATCAGATTTTCAGGAGCTGACTCTGGCCCTGCAACTGAACAGACAGAATTCTGTACCCCGTTACGACGTTATAGAAACGCTTGGTGATTCGGTGCGATTATGGGATCCACAGGAAAGAGATCTGTTTTATTTGACTTATACCAACAAAAAACCCACGCGTTTGTTTTACAAATTAACCGCCACTGTTTCCCGGCACAGACAATTTGAACGGCGGCGCCGAATTAAGTTTGGCAGTACAAACGAGACTTTTGACCAATTTCGAACTCTGACCAGCGGTGTGCAGATTCATCTTAACAAACTGTTTGGTCTCGATCATCAATTGGTTTACGGCTCGGAGCTTTATTTTGATCAGGTAGCCACAAAATCGAGCGGCCGTAATATTACCACCGGAGTGGAGAGCAACCGGGCTCCGCTTTTTCCGGATGGATCATCATTCCTGACTTTCGGGTTATTTGCACAAGATGCTTTTCAGGTTTTGACAAAATGGAAATTGATTCTCGGCGGCCGCTTTAGCACCACCAAACTTAGAGCGCCCTTTGAAGATGATCCCGGCAATTTGCAGAACTTCGGCACAATTAAACAAACAAACGCATCTTTTACCGGAAGCCTCGGATCGCAAATTGCAATTAGCCAGGAACTTAGTTTCGTAACCAACATTGCGCAGGGATTCAGGACGCCCAATTTAGACGATGTTTCCAAGTTGGGCCCGGGTAAAGGCAACAGTTTTTTTGATGTACCAAACGCCGATACAAAACCGGAAAAAACGCTCAGCATTGACGGCGGATTTAAAGTTTTTTCAAATCGTTTACGCGCAAATATTTTTGGATTTTATAATTCTATCACGGATTTACTTATCCGCCAACCGGCAGAATTCAACGGCTTGCCTTACGTAATTGAAGAGGGAGATACACTTGTTGTCTTTCATAAAGAAAACGCCGGCAACGCCTACACGACCGGGATTGCACTCAACGCCGAATTTTTTATAACTTCTCATTTGGCTCTCCTGGGAAATCTGGGCTACACTTACGGCCAAAACAGATCGAACGATGAGCCGCTT
>SMXC01000037.1 GCA_004356825.1 Caldithrix sp. | reverse complement strand
GTTTTAGGTACAAAACAACAATAGCAACCTGTCAAAAGTAGAGATGACATAGTTTGTAGTTCACGCTTTAGCGTGCTCATGGCAGCCTAAAGGCTGTACTACGAACATACCTCATCAGAATTCATGAATAATGCAGGCTAAGTATACAGAGATATTTTTTTTAGTGTCTGAATGGACAAAATTATCGGTTAGTTTAAGGGAAATTTATAGAATACCGATAGTCTTTGAGAACTTTGTGGATCAGGGTGAACTCCGGGTTCCATATAATATCAAATTATGCCTGAGAAACAAAACATAATTGAAGTGCATATTCCGTCTATAATGGGCTATGAAAAAGTGGCGATGGAATCCGCAGCGGCGGCCGCTAAAATAATGGGCTTTCACCAGAGCCGGATAGAAGATTTGAAAACAGCAATTTCCGAGGCATGTTGCAACGCGATGGAACATGGGAACCGATTTAAGAAAGATACCACAGTTTTGGTGACTTTAAAAGTGGACAAAGAAAAACTGGAAGTAAAGGTTAAAGATGAAGGCAAGGGTTTGCACAAGAAAATTGATATCCCGGAAATTGAGAAGCAAATCAATGGCATTCAGGATGCCAGGGGGTGGGGGATGTTTCTGATCAAGAATCTTGTTGATGAAGTTGAAATGAAAAAAATTCCAAAGGGCGGTAATGTTACCCGAATGGTTATCCACGTAGATCGCTAAAAACAGTTATAAAATTCCTGTCAACACTCTTGTTTTAGTTTTTTTTAACTTGACCCTTTTGTAAAATCCATGATACTCTTTGGCGTCACAGGCGGAATCGGTTCCGGTAAAACCGCCGTTTGTAATTTTCTCAAAGAAAAAAAAATCCCTATTATCGAAGCGGATCCGCTTGCACGAGACCTCACCAACCACTCTCCTGAAATTCGCCAAACTCTTGTTGCAGAGTTTGGTAAAGATGTTTATTTAGACTCCGGAAATTTAAATAAAGATCTGCTCAGTCAGCTTGTTTTCTCCGATGCTGCGACACGTGAACGTGTTAATCAAATAATCCATCCGCCGGTTTTTAAAGCGATCCAGGATCGAGTCAATCAACTTAAGCAGGAGAACCAGAGCCTCGCTGGCGTCGAAGCCGCCTTGATTTTCGAATCAAAAATGGAGCGGATTCTCAATGCGGTTATAGTAGTCGCCGCACCTATGAAAAAGCGTATTGAATGGATTAAATCAAGGGACGGTTTTTCTCAGGAAGAAATTCTTAAACGCATCAACTCTCAGATGCCGCTGGAGGAAAAAATTAAACGTGCGGATTATGTTATCGACAACGACCATGCACTTTCGGATTTGGCTGAAAAAGTCGATGAGCTGTATAATTGGTTGTCTTCGAAAATTTAAATTCTACCGTTTATTTTTTGAATTTCAGTCTATAAAACATAAATGATGTAAATGCAATCAAGACCCGCCCTAAAGGTCCTCCTCCTTTTTGTCTCCGGCATTCTAATCGGAAAAAATTTCGATTTCCCGATATTTTTTCTTTTGGCTTTAGGGATTCTGTCATTTTTTGGCGCATTTACATTATGGTATGCTGACAAAGCCAAAACCCTCTTAAAGGAAATTTGCCTGGCTGCAGGTTTAATTCTTGCGGGAATCTTACTATATGAAGTTCATGCCGGCTATTTTCCCCACAACCACATTTCTAAATTTACAGACAATAGGGAGCCAGTGGCCATCTCGGGTGTAATTGTCAAATACCCGGAACGCAGGGTTAATAAAACCAATTTAACTGTCGAAGTCGAAAAAGTTCTTATTGAGCAAAAAGTTTTTCTTGTTGAGGGCCGGATTTTAGTTGGCGTCCCGGATTTAAATGTTCCCTTTCAATACGGTGATAAAATTGTCGTCCACGGCAGGCTTAGAAAACCTAGAGATCAAAGAAATCCGGGCGAGTTTGATTATCGGGCCTATTTAGCCGCGCAGGGAATTTTTGGTATCATCTCAAATAGCTCCCACATAAAAAAAGTCTCCTCCGATCAGGGAAGCTGGTTTCTTCAAAAAATTGTTTTCCCGGCCAAAACATATCTGGACAATTATGTCTCAGAAAATCTCCCGGCCCAGGAAGCAAACCTCCTCCACGGCTTGTTGATTGGCGAACGCGGCGAGATTCCGGTTCAGCTGCGCGAGGCATTTTCGAAATTGGGAGTGATTCACATTCTGGCGGTATCAGGTTTGCATGTGGGATTTATAGTACTAATTTTTATGGCAACCTTAGGCCTGCTAAGGGTGCCGTATTCGGCAAGAGTTTTACTGACGTTGTTGGGTTTGGTTTTTTATGCTTACTTGACCAACCTCAAACCGCCGGTTGTAAGAGCTTCAACTATGGGCGGATTTTTCCTTCTCGGAAGCCTGCTGGAAAGAAAAACCGATTCATTTAATATACTTTCTTTAGCAGCGCTGCTTTTGCTTATTTGTAATCCTCTGGATCTTTTCCAGTCAGGGTTTCAACTTTCGTTTGCAGCAGTTGCATCAATCGTTTATCTGTACCCTAAATTAAAAGGCTTTAAATTATTCAGGAAGGTGACTTCAAAATTCCAGGGAAATACCTTTGCCGGTTATTTTTTCGATCTTCTTTTTGTTTCGATGGCGGCCTTTCTCGGTACACTTCCGTTTACAATTATGTATTTTAATCGTATAGCAAGTTTTTCTTTACTTGCAAATCTCCTGATCATTCCACTTGCATTTTTAGGTTTGGCGAATGGACTTATCGCCGCTGTGCTCAATATTTTTGTGCCAATTTTGGCAAATTTCTATTTGACCACGGCCTGGGTTTTCTTGCATATCTTGATTAAACTGGTTGAATGGGGCAGCCAGATTCCCTTTACGCAATGGGAAATTTTTAAATTTTCGTTTTTACAAATGGCGGCTTATTTTACCGGCCTGCTTCTGGTAGTAAATTTCTTTAACTTTAAACAAGCCAGGCAGTGGCTGGTTATTTACATACTGCTTTTAGCAAACCTATTTATTTGGACCGGAGATGGTAAAAGTCGGGGAGAATTGCGGGTTACTTTTCTTGACGTCGGACAGGGTGATGCCGCGTTACTGACTTTCCCGGACGGCAGAAATGCCCTCATCGATGCGGGGCCGCGTGGATTTAAGTATGATGCCGGCAAATGGGTTATCGCACCCTATCTCAAACGGGAGGGGATTACCGACATCCACGCTTTGATTGTGTCACACGCGGACTCGGATCATCTTGGCGGTGTGCCGTACATTCTGCGCAACTTTAGGGTTCATGAAGTTTGGGATAACGGTCGTGAGAAGGATACCCGGCTCTTTCGTGAGTATCTCAGCCTGGTGGATAGTTTAAATATCAAGCGGCGTATTTTTCAGGCCGGGACTATCATCACCGATTTTAACCCGGTACAAATTTACGTGCTACACCCATCCGGGCAGACAAATCTATCTGCAAACGATGCCTCTTTGTCTTTAAAGATTACCTATCGAGACATTGATTTTCTCTTTATGGGAGATGTTGAAGAAGCCAGCGAGCATCAGATTTCCAGATTTGAGGATCTACTCAAAAGTGAAGTGCTGAAGGTAAGCCACCACGGAAGTAAAACCTCAAGTAATCGTCGTTTGCTTGACCTAGTAGAACCGGAATTGGCCGTTATTTCGGTAGGTGGGATGAATCGGTTTGGCCATCCCCATGCCGAGGTGTTAGAGCGTCTGCGTTCAATTCAGTCAAAAATATTGCGAACGGATCGGGATGCGGCGATTCTGCTCAAAACAGATGGCAGAAAAATTCAGCAAATTCATTGGAAATAGACAAAGAGGTTACCACGGATTTACCCAGCGCGAAAAACCGCAACCCCAAAAAAGTAAACTGATTGATCGGATTAAGCAGATTCTTTGATGGAATTAGGAATAGAAATGGCTAAATTGAAAAAAATTGTTTCCACCGAAATATCATACCTTCGGCGTAATTCGGTGGGAAAGTACACTGCCGCGATTATCCGCTTAACCGATTTTAAATATGATTAAATTTAACTGGTCATTCATATTAGTAGTGGTAATCTACTTAATCCGTTCTATCCGCTTACAAATGGATTTTCTTTTTTAAGAAACTTTGCTAAAAAAAACAAGAAAGTGGAATATTTTTCAATAAGTGCAATCAATTCTTGATTAAAGGTTGATGAATATGAAAATCAAAATTTTTAGCGCCGGCGGCACCATAGACAAAATCTATTTTGACAAGAAAAGTGAATTCGATGTTGGCGAATCCGTTGTTGGGGATATCCTGAAAGAGGCTAACGTAAACTTTGAATACGAATGTGAGCCGATTTTATCCAAAGATAGTTTGGAGATGACCGACGCTGACCGTCAATTGGTTTTTGATAAAATCAACTCGGAGCTAAACACGCATATCATCATTACCCACGGCACTGATACCATGATAGAGACCGCGAAGAAGTTACAGTCAATCCCCGGCAAAGTAATCGTGCTTACCGGCTCCATGCAGCCGGCGAGGTTTAAGGCAAGTGACGCGGCCTTTAATGTCGGATGTGCAATCATAGCGGTGCAGTCGCTGTCACCAGGAGTTTACATTGTCATGAACGGGTGCGTTTTTGATCCTGAGAAGGTGAGAAAAAACCGCGATCAGAATAGATTTGAAATTTTGTAATGCGAACCTGCCTATGAAAAGCAAAAAAAAGTCCTTCATCTTCGGCACAAAGTCTTGGCTATCTATAGTTGATGGGATTTTTTTCAATGTTATAATAATTTTGTGTATAATTGGTTACAAAAGGTAATTTTTTCTTGTAGTAATCAAGAGCCCGTCTCTGTACAAGGGTGAAGGAACAACCACCTTATCAAAAAAAAGTAGCGGTGAAGAGGGTGATCCTGCAATCTTGGCTTTGATGCACGACATGAATGCTCAATTAGCGGATATGGGATTGAACCTAGCAGTAGAAGAAATCCAATTGTTTACTATCGGTAATGGCCGACCCGCTAACCGTATTCTGCAACAACCATTCAGATGGGTACCCAACGACGCCCGCAGGGCTGCTCAGGATGATGACCTAACTTACTTGATTGATCTAAGTGACGGTGGCGACAGCAAGTGGTTTAAGTGCAGCGCAAACGGCAGCCGTACTGGATAATTCGATGACCACCTGGGATACTCAGCCAAACTGCGCTGACAAGCTAGATATTGTTAAGCGCGCTGACACTGGTGCTGATCCGGATATCTTCGATTCCTTTTTTCCTCCGTTCCCTCCGTTTGATAACCCCTTCCTGGCCGACATCGTCAACGCAGGCAGGCTCCCCAGGGCATTCTTTGGTGCAGTTACTGGCGCCCCCGACAACGTGCTCGCTTTCTCGGTTACATTCATATTCACTGATGCCAATGGCCCCACTGATATCAACGGAGACAACTACTTGGATACGGCGCTGAATGAAGTCTATTTCAACGACACTTTTGGCACACCAGGGGAGCCTCGCGCTGGCAATCCGTGGGGAATCAGTATTAATTT
>SMXC01000036.1 GCA_004356825.1 Caldithrix sp. | reverse complement strand
TATCTCACCAGAGCCAGCTTTCTTGACATGATAAGTCGGTCAGCGGTCATTCTGTAGATATAAATACCACTCGCTACACTTTTGCCACTAAAATCTTTCCCGTCCCATTGCACCGCGTAGTTTCCTGCTTTTTGATTTTCGTTTACTAAAATCCGAATCCTTTCTCCGATTAAGTTGTAAATAGCTAATTCAATCTTGTTTTGCTTCGGCAATTCATAGGATATCGTTGTTGCCGGATTAAACGGATTCGGGTAATTCTGACTCAAGAAGAAATCAGAAGGAATAACTTCTGCGTTATCTGAAACGTGTGTGGCTGGTGAACTGACAAAGAAGCTCCACACATCCATGCTGGCCGTTATGGAAGTTGCATCCGTAACATCAACAGTCCAGATAATTTTATGTTCGTCTTTTAAAACGCCCTGGTTTAAAACCAAAAAAGTATCAGCAATCCCGGTTACAATTGAATCGAAAGTGGCGCCGGTTTGCAAATCCTTTCCGGTCAAATAGAGATTGTAGGACAGGACTCCATTGTCTTCATCCGAGGCTTTCATCCAGCGTAGTTCGACTTCTGTGGTTGCATTCAATGTATCCCCGTCTTCCGGTTCAGATAAATTGAATGTCGAAGGCCGGTTGTTGATACCGACTTCCTCAACGATTGTGATTTCCCGATCCACATCCGAAAAGTCTGTGATTTTATCGATTGCGCCGCTGGGCCATTTTAAAATGATGGAGTCGATTTGCGTGGCTTGACCCAAACCAAAGTGGGCAGTCAAATTGTGGTTTTGGGCGCAGAAACTGTCTCCGGCTCGGATTTCACGGACTTGCTGCAACATATCGGTGTACACCTCGATTCTGGTGCCGACGCCAAAATAGTTCGATGTTATACCTCTTGTGCGAATTCGGAGCCAGTGATTGTCTCCGCCATCGTTTAGCATCAACAGGTTTTGAAAATTACCGGCTGTGAATATATCGATCCAACCATCATTATTGAAATCAGCAACCGCAACTGCACGGTGCTCATTTAATCTTATACCGGCTTGGGTCGCGATGTCGGTGAAGGTGCCGTCGCCATTATTGCGATAAAGCCGATCGCGTTGAGAAAGGTTTGTGACGTAGAGATCAACCCAGCCGTCATTATTAAAATCGGCCTCCGATACAGCATAACTGTTTTCATCCGCCTCTCCGGCCACACCGGCTAAAAAAGATGCATTGGTGAAAGTGTTGTCGCCGTTGTTCCGATAAAGGCGATTATGGCCAAGTCTGGGAGCGTGCACCGAGTTGCCGATATAAATATCAAAATCGCTGTCGTTGTCATAATCGAGGAAGACAACTCCCCAGCTTGGCAGGGAATCCGCAACACCGGCCGTTGTGTTGATATTGGTGAATGTCTCATCACCATTGTTTAAAAGCAGGTGGTTGATCGATCGCAGCGGGTCTGTCGCGTGGCAGGTTGTGATGAAGGCATCGGGATAATTGTCGTTATTGATATCGCTCCAGGAGATGCCATAGGAATTTCCAAACGTTTCAACATTGGCTGAAAGACTGATATCCAAAAACGTCGCGCCATCGAGGTTCTTAAAAAGCTGATTTGGCCCTATATCATTCACGGCCAAAAAATCGAGCGTTCCGTCAAGGTTGAAATCACTCCAGGCGACCCCCTGCGCTAAATTCTTAATGCTGACATTTGCAACAGTGTTTACCTCTGTAAAAGTGCGATTGCGATTATTGAGGTACAATTTGCTCGGAGCCGAGAGGTCTTCGAACAAAATATCCAAATAGCCGTCGTTGTTGTAGTCGCCAAAAACAGCCCCCCACATATTAGTGCCCTCGACAAGATCGATATCGGGTAAAATGTCGAGAAATTGTCCGTTTCCACGATTAAGATAAAGGCGTCCGTTTTCTCTAAAATTTGGATGATAAATGTCAACGAGTCCATCATTGTTGAAATCGGCGGCGCTGGCACTTCGTAAAAAACGTCGCGCAGGTTCAGGAAAATAGGGACTTAGATTTTGGGACGCATAACGAAAAGTTTGCGCAAAGATCGGCGATGCGGTCGAAATGAGCACAATCAGGGAAATAATGAGACGCGGCAGAAATGGCATAAATCACTCCTCAGTTGGGTCAGTAAAGCGGGATAAATTCGACTTTGCAGTTTCTGGCAATAGGTACCAAAATATTTGCGCTGCAGCCCGCTCACGACAAAGGGACCTTCGGGAGCTGCATACTACAATAACTTTCCCAGTCTGAATTAGGATTTTAGGGGATCTGAAATTTATAGAAGCGGTCATATTTACAAAAGGAAAAAGGTGAGGTTAATAGAAATAATAAAGAGATAGTTTAGAAAAGACACGTCCTGCGACTGACGCTTTTCTTAGTTCTAAAAGAGATCTGCATACGCTTTTGCAACTCAATATGTCAACTGCAATTTTTTGCGAACCTCATTCATGTTGTCATAGATTTTTAGTACGGTGTCGAGTTTGGTTATTCTGAAATAATGTCCAACTCTGTCATGGACACCCAGGAAGTGTAAATCACCGCCATTTCTTCGTAGTCTGGTGACGCACTGTATCAGCATTCCGATCCCGGCACTATTCATCCATTGAACTTTTTCAAAATCCATCACAAGATGTGAATGCCCGGTAGCAATCACAGCCATCAGTCGGTGGCAAAGTTTGTCACATTCCGTACCGCCCATGATTTTGCCTTCCAGCTTAAAAACGGGTAGGCCGTCCACGTTTTTCTCAAAATAGGTCATTTTTTTGTTTTTGTTTATTTACGAGCATCCGGGAGTTTGGTTACTTTTTTATCGGTTTTGGGACAACAAATTTAGCTGACGGATATAAATCAAGAAAATTAAAAAGATAAGTGAGCGAGCGATAGACTCTATCTTAATAACTGTTTAAACATTTCAGAGTTTCCTTGATACCGACATTTCTAAGACCACCCATGAAAAAAAAGTTGCTGGGCACTGCTAGAGATAGATTGAGCAAAGACAATTGAAACCGTTTCTGCAATGTTCCGTAAGTGCTTAGTGAAAAGTGTAACCATTAACCAATTGGAGCAAGATCGGATATGTTTATAAACAAAGGAAATGGCTTTAGTCCCTTCAAAATTTCGGCTGAGGAGAAGGAAAATTCAGAAAACAGGGCTACCCGAGATTATTTTTCTAACCTGCTTGCCGGCCAGAAACTGACAAAACATAAGGCTGCGGAGGCAGACCTCAAACGTAACTACAAAAAAGTGATCGAGGCATCATTTGCCATTACTTTAGTATTAACCGTTTGCCTGTTTCAGGCGGCAAGACTGTTCTCTCTAAATGTCGCGACCCTGGAAAAAGTTGATGTGATAATTGAAGTAGCCGATATTCCGGCAACTCAACAGTTTCACAAACCGCCGCCGCCGCTGAGACCAAGTGTACCGATTCCAACTGAAGATGAATCGATCCCTGAGGATTTAACAATTTCTTTAACGGAGCTCAATTTATCCGATATACCACCACCGCCGGCGCCCCCGGATGAAGATGATATGATTTTTGTTGCTTATGATAAAGCTCCTGAAATAATCGGAGGGTTTGCTGCACTGCAGAGACATCTTAAATATCCGAGGCTTGCTGCTCATGCGGATTTAGAAGGTAAGGTCTTTGTCAAGGTTTTGGTCGGCGTAGACGGCCGGGCTGAAAAAACAGAGATTATCATGGCAAAGCCTCGAAACGCGGGTTTTGAAGAATCGGCAATGAATGCTCTCAGAAATGTTAAGTGGAGGCCTGCCCAGCAGCGAGATAAAAAAGTTCGTGTTTGGATCTCGTTTCCGGTAACGTTTAAATTAATTCGTTCCTAATTTATGTGACTCGAATAATTTAGACGCCACAAAGACGCCACGACAGGAAGTTTTTAAAAACAGGTATCATGTCTAACTTGACCTGCAAACGGCAAGAGAATTTTGAAACTTAGCTTTTTCCAGCAATTCGTTTTAAGTGTTTATTGGGATTCTGATCAAAAAGAAGAGCACTTCCATGACTCAAGGTAATTCTTGGTTACTGACGCTATAACTATGCCGACGCTGAAAAAGTGTATTACACTGTCAAGCCAGGTTGCTGAAATCGATGGCGCTGTTTCTGAATTGGTTGATTTTGTCGTTGGTCTTAAACGCATTGAGAATTTTACACTATCAATTGCATTGACTGAGGCAATTACAAATGCAATCGTTCACGGCAATGAGAAGGATCCAGCAAAAAGAGTATTTGCACAAGCATTAATAGAGCCAGAAAGAGTTGTTTTGCAAATTACGGATGAAGGTAGAGGGTTCGATTACCAAAAACTGGCGGATCCAACAAAAAAAGAAAATCTTCTTAAACAAAGCGGCCGGGGCATTTTTTTTGTCAGGTACTTTATGGATGAAGTCAGGTTTAATCAGGTCGGAAATGAAATCACCATGGTTAAATATATCGAGTGCAAGAAAGACTTTGCAGGCGATATAACCTGACTTTATTTTATGTTTAAGAAATATGCGCTCGGCCTCTGGAGGGGTAGTTTGGGGTTCGAGTCCTGCCTGGGGGTGCTTTCATAGTTTATCAAGTTTTAATACCAGGCTGCCACACAAGTAAGGTATTCTTAGGCTAAGAAAGATTTTTGTTTACATCTTTAAACAATATTAGTATTTTACTAAAATTATCAGGACTACGTAAAATAAAGAGAGCGGAATGAAAAAACCATCCAAAATCGAGTACATTAGCTGGTCAATCCTTGGTACAATCGGGTTGGCACTTTTTCTGATTTACCAACCAGAGGTCGTTCCATTATCCAAAGTAAAAGTCACCATTGGCCGGGCGGAGGCGGCCCAGACCGCAGTTTCGTATCTGAATACGCACGGTTTTGATGTGACGGAACTCGATTCACTCTACCGGGCCGTGCGGTTTCTCCCTTCACCAACTCAGGAACGCCCCTATCAAATTCTGAATTTTTCCGATGAGGACTATGAGTTCCTTGAAAAGCACTCCCCGGCTTACTACTGGCAAGTCAGCTGGTACGATAATTCAGGCAGACAATTGTATCAAGCGTTTGTGAGTCCTGACGGCAGAGCTTTTGGGTTCGATCACTATGTCCCCGAAGACGTTCCAGGAGACAGCTTGACCAGGGAGGAAGCCCAGCAAGTTATGGATAATTTTCTGGAGACAAAGCTGCATCTGGACCTGGATAAATACGAGCTCCTTGAAGTCAGCAGCGATAAACAGAAATCCCGCATGGACTACTCTCTGACTTATTATTCGAAGTATGATTTTCCCGGTGAAATTCAATTGCAACTGCGTACGACCCTCAGAGGAAACCAGGTCCACCGGGTAGTGACTTTTTTTAGTACGCCAGAGCGTTTTAGAAACGAGTCGGTCATGGAGCTGCAGAATGAAGGGATTATCCGTACAGTAGTTGTGCCGGTTATTATGGTAGTGATCTTTATCATATTAGGCGTTATGTACATCCTGCGTTTTCATGCGGGTGAGATCGCCATAAAGGCGCCGATTATCGTGGGAATGATTTACACAGTTATCATGGCGCTAATGTCCCTTAATACCTTTGATCTTTGGACCACTTATGGTTTCGGTAACGCGAGCCCGGCGATCCGCATCGCAAGCTATCTGGTCGTGTTTGCCCTCATGGGCGTTTTTGGTGCCGTGATGATCCTGGCTTCCTGGTCCGTTGGCGATTCCATTGTCCGTGAAAAATGGGGATATAAACTGACTTTGTTTGACAGGATCTCGTCGGGCCGAATTCTGTTCCCTTCTTTGTTGCCATCCATCTTCATTGGGTATATGGGTGGCTTAGTTACGGTAGGATTGTGGGCCGGTTTGAGCTACATGGTAACAGAGAATTTTTCCGCATGGACGGAGAGTCGTTCAGTTGCTTTTTTGTTAACCTCCTACATGCCGGTTTTTGAAGTTGTTGGCGAGGCCCTTACGGACTCACTGTTTTACAGTTTTATCGGGACCCTTTTTCTGGTTGCATTTTTCAAAAAGCAACTCAGTCGAGTCATAAAAAATGATTCACTCAACTCTTTTGTCGCTGTTCTTCTTATGGCAGCCCTGGTTTCTGTGAGTCAATCTCTCATTCCACTTTATCCAGTGTCATGGCGCTTCGGGATCACGCTGCTAAGCAGTTTTATACTCGGTTGGATTTTCGTAAAGTACGACCTTGTCGCCGTTCTGGTCGCAGGATTCATTTTGAGCATTCTGCCTTACGCGCATGAATTGTTCCTAACAGAATACTTTTTCACATCAGGAATCCTGTCATATGTTTTCGCGCTAGTCCCACTTGGGTTTGGACTTTTTGCCTATTTCAAAGGCACGGAACTTACAGCAGAAGAGATTGCGACCAAGCCGAGTTATGTGAAGTTAATCACCCAGAGGGAGCGAATGGCTCAGGAGCTGGACATCGCTCGCAATGTTCAGATGAGCCTGCTGCCGAAGCAGAACCCTATCGTCGATGGCTATGACATTGCAGGTGTTTGTCTTCCTGCCCTGGAGGTGGGAGGCGACTATTATGATTTTTTCCATCTCAGAGACGGCAAAATCGGCATCGCTATAGGCGACGTTTCCGGTAAGGGAGTTCCGGCGGCAATTTACATGACCCTGACGAAAGGTATCCTGCAGACCTGCGCCAGCGATAGCAATTCTCCAAAAGAAGTTCTGAACAAACTCAATAAACACATATACAACAATATTGAGAGAAATTCCTTTGTCAGCATGTTTTATGCAGTCCTCGACATGAAGAAGCGCACCCTGCGTTTTTCCCGTGCCGGACATAATCCGGCTATTGTTATACATCGCAGCAAGGAATCGAATACGCTGCTGGAACCCAGGGGGATGGCGGTCGGACTCGAAGCAGGCGAAAAATTCAACGAGACTCTAGAGGAGAATGAAATTCAGGTCGAAAGGGGTGATGTACTTACTTTTTACACCGATGGGTTCACCGAGGCCAGTACAAAGGATGGGGAAGAGTTTGGCGAGGATCGGCTGTTCGATGTTGTCTCCGAGAACAAAGATTCTACCGCAAATGCGATAATACAGAAAGTCGTGCGAGCCGCCAAATCGTTCGTCGGCAACCACCCGCAGCATGATGATATGACAATGGTGGTGATCAAGGTCACTTGACCAGATTTTAGCTCTTTGAAGCTTGTTAGGTCTAGGAAAATTCCTTTTAACGATGGATAGTTTTCATTGACAATTTTCATTTTATTCATCATTTTTTTTAAATTCTTATGTTTTTTTTGAATTGTCAAAATGCTGCCAATGGCCCTACGTCACTTGGTGCAAAAGTTTCTCATTCCATTCACGCTTTTTGTCCTTCTTGCCATCCTGACAAGCCTTCCCCCTCGAATTAAATGAAGCGCTCGAAAATACTTTTCTAAATCTGCAATTTAAACTGCGCGGCGAGCGGGATTTGAGTGACGATATTTTGCTGGTTTATCTCGGGGCCGAAGACATCAAAGCGCTCGGTGGTTGGCCAATCACCAGAGATTACTACGGCTATATAACCCATGCACTAACCTAATTTGGCGCGAAAGTCATTGGTTTCAACATTTTGTTCGACTCTCCCGACCCGCGTTTTCCGGAGTACGATCAAATTCTCGCGGACTTTTTTGAAAACTTCAGGAAAATGTTTGTTTACCTCTTGCATTCCATGAATTAACGGAAAGGTCAAACCGGTTCATTTCCGGCGAAGATCCGATTTATCCCATAAAGCCTCTGCGCGATAAAGCGGCTGCCACCGGATTCAGCAATCTTGGTAAAAGCATTATGGTTTACAAAGTGCCAATCTGGGCAATAAATAAAGAGGAGACTTTAGCCGATTTTGGCTTTGAACTGGCGAGAAAATTCATCGACGTTGCAGATGAAGGGCAGTTTTTGAATTTGTCAGGGGATGAAAACGGGCGGATTCGGCTAAATCATTTTGGCGGCGCAGGTAAACGTTTGATTTTGATATCTTGAATCGACGGGATTGGGCTTGAGGTTAACGGGTTTGGCTAGACCAATCGTTTTTTAGGGAGAGGTTGCTCGACTGACCGTTGTGAGGCCTGGGTCGAGCCTATCGGCTCCACCAGAAACTTTTGAAATTGTCCTGAGCGCTTTTTTTGAATATCAATTTCGTATGAGGGTCCCGACCGTTATAAAACTATATAAATTTCTGCCACACTTATTTTCACATGAAAATTGCTTGAAAAGGCGTTCCGAATCCTCCTCGGTTTTTACCATAAATTTTTTAACATTGCCACAAGCTTCGCATGTAATTATAAACTCCTTGACGTCGATCCTCTCCATGTGGTAAGCTCCTTCCGGTCATCTGCTTTAATTCATAATGTTCTGTCAAATATATGAAATTTTTCTTGATGTTAAAAGAAAAAGTTTTTAATTTTGGTAAACGTTTTAGAGGTCTTAATTATTATGTTGAAAATTGCTATCATTACAATATTGCTTCTTGTCGCATTTCTTTACGGCAGGAAAGGCCGAGCATCGCATGGATCAGTGAGGGAAAAAAGAAGGCGAATTTTAGACAGGCTTTCCAGATCTAAACGCGATTAAGCGGAAAAAATATGTTGCATACTTATTCTTTTTTTGGTATATTTTGTTTCTTTGATGAAACTAGCGGGAGTAGCTCAGTTGGTAGAGTACCACCTTGCCAAGGTGGATGTCGCGAGTTCGAGCCTCGTCTCCCGCTCCAGTGCATAGAATCAGGGTTTCTTGGCTCTGATTTTTTTGTTCTAATACTGCTGGCGGCGTAGCCAAGTGGCTAAGGCGGAGGTCTGCAAAACCTCTATTCATCGGTTCGAGTCCGATCGCCGCCTCTAACTCAGGTATCCTAAATATCATCGCAATGGCATCATAGTATCCGTGTGTTCAAGTGTTATTATA
>SMXC01000035.1 GCA_004356825.1 Caldithrix sp. | reverse complement strand
TTGAATCAACCAGGCTTTTTTTATTTTCAAATCTTTTCGGGCTTAGTTAAGCTCCAAAATCTAATTAACTTAACGTCAGTTCGACGTAAGGAATAAAATGAGGATCAAAGACCAAAAACGACCCGTCCCATGTCATTCCTGCGGATTGTAGCACGCTGTTGCACATAAGACTTAAGCCACGGATTGACATGGATTATCTGAGTCTTATTAAGGAAAGGTTCTTGTTCGTCAAACAATCTGTCAGAATCCGCGTTCATCAGTGGTAAAAAAATGAATCTGCAACAGCCTGGGATTGCAGGCAGGGATCTTTTCGTCATTACAACTGGATTCCGGCTTAAAGATTGCCGGAATGACGGTATAGATAAGTTTTTGGTCTTTGATTTCTTATATCGAACTCAGGTTATTTAAAGAATCCTCAAAAAAAATTTGCTCACCTCTGCTCGCTGATTTCACGCTTCTAATTCATTTTTTTTCTTAATCTATGAATCTACAACGACTACAGGCGAACCTAAGAAAAATATTTGACCCCGATCGTTTACTACAAAACGAGCCTCTTGCCAAACACTGCAACTGGCGAGTCGGCGGCCCGGCTGATTTATTTATTACGGTTCGAACGGCAGATGAGCTAACTCAGGCCGTACGCGCCGCGCAGGCGCAAAGTCATAAACCCACCATTTTGGGGTTTGGCGCCAACGTACTGGTTTCGGATAAAGGCATTCGGGGCCTTGTGATATTGAATCGAGCTCACCGAATTTCTTTTCAACAAAATCATGTTGTTGAAGCTGACTCAGGTACCAACCTCGCGGTTCTAGCAAAAGAAGCTGCAAAACAGGGTGTTGGCGGCTTGGAGTTTCTCATCGGCATTCCTGGAACCGTTGGCGCAGCAGTTGCTGTGAACGCGGGTACCCGCCAGCAGTGGATCAGTATTTTAGTTGAAAAAGCTCTGGTTTTAACAAACAATGGACAAGAAACCTGGCTCATGGGAGATGAATTGGACTTTTCTTATCGAAATAGTAAACTCAAACAATCCGGTGAAACCGTCATTACTGCAAGATTACAAGGAAAGCCGGACGAACCTCTAAACATAGAACGCAAACTGAAGGAAGAACTAAAAGTACGCAAAACGCAACCGACGGGGCCAAGTGCTGGCTCCGTTTTCACAAACCCACCTGGTGATTTTGCCGGTCGGTTAATTGAAGCGTGTGAATTAAAAGGACTGCAAATAGGCGGTGCGCAGATTTCAGAGATGCACGCAAATTTTATTTTGAATCTCGGTGACGCAAAAGCAGGGGACATGAAAGAGGTAATTGAAAAAGTTAAATCTGAGGTTGCCAAAAAATTCAACATTCAATTAGAGGAAGAAATTCGATATTTGGGAGAGTGGTGATTACAATAAATCTCTCATTCCGTACCATAACTGTTAAGTTTTCCTTAGAGTTGGGCGATGAAATTAATATGAACATTCATTACCCACAACCCAAGTTCGATGAGTTGGAAGTCGGACACATTCTGCAAAAAGGCGAGATGCGCCTCCGAATAATCGAAATTGATTATCGACGGCATATTGTCTACTATCGTGAAGTCGGTGGCGGGGCCAAGTCCAGCGGAACTTTGACAGAAAGTTCGTACGCTCAGCAATGCCGTACCGGTGCTATTCACGCAGTATAAATTCATCATTTCCGTCTAGTCCTCGACTCTTTCCAAAAGACTCACCAGTTCAATGTGCGGCGTCATCGGAAACATGTCCACCGGTTGCACTCTCATGAGTTCATATTCTGCCAGGCACAAAGCTTTGGCATCCCGGGCAAACGTGGCGGGATTGCAGGAGACGTAAACTATTTTTTGCGGCTGCAATTTGAGCACTCCCTGAACGACATTATCGTGCATACCTGCTCTTGGCGGATCAATGATGACTGTAGCAGGCGTCCCCCATTTCGCCGAATTTTCCAAACTTACTTTAAGCGAATCTTTTAAGTCTCCAGTCACGAACAAACAATTTTCCACATGATTCAATCGGCAATTAAACTTAGCGTCTCTTACAGCGCTTCGAATCAATTCAAAGCCAACGACTTCTTTAACTTTGTCGGCGATATAAATTGAAATCGTGCCGGCGCCACAATAAAGATCATAAACAATTTCGTCGTTTCTAAAATCAGCAAACTCAACCACCTTCTCATATAAAATTTCAGCGCCTTTTGTATTGGTTTGGAAAAATGAATTGGCGGATATTTGAAAAGTCAGATCGCCGATTTTCTCTTGAATGCATCCCGGGCCAAATAAGACCCGTTCTTCATCGCCGAAAGCGATTTGAGCTTTTTTACGATTGATATTTTGAATGACGGTCGTGGTGTCTTCAAATTTTTCAGTGAGTTTTGCCGCCAATTCCTCGACCACATTATCATGCTGCGGGTTCTCAGCAGTAACAAGATTAATTAATCGTTCACCGGTATTTTTTCCTTCCCGAATAACCAGATTCCGCCAGAAACCGGTGTGATCTTTGGTGCTGTACGCCGGTATTCCCGTTTGTAAAACAAACTCTCGGACAAAGTTTAAAATTTCAACACTTTCCGGGGATTGCAAAAAACAAGTATCAAGGTCTAATATTTTATCAAATCGCCCACGAATGTGTAATCCCAAGGCAAAATCCTTCGGTTTGGAAACCACATCTTTATCGACTTCACTTTTGGTAACCCAGCGTTTTCGTCCAAACGAATACTCCATCTTATTGCGGTAGTAAAATTGATCCGGGGAAGCCAGTGTTTCAAAAACAGGCGGCTTTGCAAACCCGCCGAGGCGCTCCAAACTCTCGACGACCTGCTGATGTTTGTATTTAAGCTGTGCAGTGTAATCTAGATTCTGTGATCGGCACCCCCCACATTCGCCAAAATGCGGGCACTTCGCTTCGACTTCTTCGGGAGAACGTTTTAAAACCTCCAAGGCTCTTGCTTCTGCAAATCCCTTGCGCTTCCGATAAACTCTAGCTTTAACCCGCTGCCCGGGAATCGCGTTCTCAACAAAAACCACAAATCCGTCTGCCTTCGCAATACCGCGGCCGCCATAGGCCAAAGTCTCGATATCGAGCTCTATTTCCTGTCCTTTTTTAATACTATCTTCCATAAACCCGCTTTGCTCCCACGTAACGTTTTCGATAATAATCCAAATTGAATTCAGAAATTACAACGCCCCTTGAGGAACTCGCGTGTGCAAACCTGCCCTCGCCGACATAAATGCCGACGTGTGAAACGCCGTAATTCTCTATATTCTCAAAAAACACCAGATCGCCAAATCCAAGCCTATTGTTCGAAATTGAACGGCCTAACTTAAACAGCGACCTGGCTCGGTGCGGGAGCTCCAAATCGACCGCATCCCGGTAAACTGTGCTGACAAACCCGGAGCAATCCATGCCGCTACGCGTTGCGCCGCCAAATTGATATGGTACTCCCAGATAAGATTCAATTGCCACGGCCAGTTCTCTTTCAAAGGAGGAAGCATATTCCCTATCCCGGCGTAAGGCGTAATGCCGTTCCCGAGGTGCTTCAATTTCCGAGGAACCGTGCTCGTTAAATTTAGGATTTGGTTTTAAACCAAGGCAATTCACTGAAGCCGTAATTAAGAATAAAAAGGACATCAAGTTGAAAAACAGTTTCATGAAATTAACTGGGGTAAGGTTAAAGAACCGTTTGGAATCACAAAGCATTTAAAATTATCAGAAAGCATTTTCCTGGCGATCTTCCAGCCTTCCTCCAAATTGGCTGCCGGCAGCATGCCCAATCTCTTAACCACATCTTCAGGTAAAGTCGAAACAATTACGATTTTCACAGCCCGCGTTTTCATTTTTAAGGATACCGCTGTAGTTGCATTTAATGTAAAATTGTTAACAAGAGCTTCTCTAAAGGAAGAATCATCAGGATAATTAAACCAATCCAGAAAAGTCTCCGAGCCAATGCCCTGCTCGCATTCTGCCAAAACCAAGATAACGCCGCCTTCCTTTACCGCCTGGAAAGCATTTTGAATGGACTTGTGCGCCTGGATAAAATTAATATCTCTAGGAAACCCGCCGCAGCTCACCACCACAAGTTCGGCTTTTTCATGAATTGAAATTTTGTAATGAGCATCCACGATCTCGCAGGCCTTTTCATGAGCCCTGAACAAATCACCACACACTACTTTTACAATTTTGCCATGCTCATCCAGAATAGTCTCAAATAAAAAATCAACCCTCACAAAGCGCATAGAATCTTTGATGTCTTCCTGAACCGGGTTTCCTGCTAATACGCCTGCCCGGCACTTTGGATCAATCGTTCCGTTTTCGGAATCAATCGTCAGGGCATGATTCCTGGTTATAGTTTCGTACCCGGCACACCCCGGATTGATCATTTTCAAACCGCCACCATAACCTGCGAAATAATGGTGTACAGCAGCGCCGGCTACGATAACAAAATCTGCTGCCAAAACCTGGCGGTTTATAAAAATTGGTGTCTCAAATTTGGTAGTTCCTAAAAAGGTAAGTTCATTGGAGTTCTTGCAGTCGTGTTCAACAATCTCAATTCTATGAGGTATCTTCGGGCCGACTATCTTTTCAATTTCCTCAGATGTATGAGAAATGTGAGAACCGTTCGCCAACATAATTTTAATATCCGAATCAGTGACGCCTGATTGATTTAGTTTTTCAATTAAAAGCGGCAAAAACACCGGCGCGCCACAATTTCTGGTTTTATCCGGGACAATAATTAACGTCGTACGATCTGTCCGGAAAATTTGGCCAAACGGTTTAGAATGAGTTGGGTTATTCAGACTCTGAGAAATCAAATCCTCACTAGATTGATTCTCAACAAAAACTTTAGGTTTTAGAATATCCCTAAAGTGCTTTGCAGCAAGGTTGAATCTTAACTTTCCACGGCCGCAGGCCAGAGTAATTTCAGCCAAACGAAACATCTCCAGAAAATATACTTTTCTTTAAACTAAAAACTTAAATATAAAAGTCAATTTTTTGGCTCCATGGACAAATCCAAAACAATGTTCCATTGCAGAACATCCGAACATTAAAAATCTCGTGATTATCAGAATTTGGGAAGTTTTTTAAAAACTGAAAAAACAAACAGATAGGAACCTCCCCAAAATCAAAACTCGAATGGCACAGTATTAGCTAAAAGAAAGGAGTCAGTGCAAACATCATTTTATTTCACAGCAAACGCAAAGGCTGAAATTGAAAAAAATCGTCTTAGTAGGAAATGACAGAGAGGAATCCACCGTTTTAAAACACCTCCAAAACTCATCAAAGTACGAAATCAGAAAAGCCAAAAGTCTGGAAAAGGCTGAAAAAATTATAGGGACCTTAAATCCGGACTTTGTGCTTTGCTCCGGAAAACTCAACATAGATGAAGAAGGTAACTATGTTTTGGAGATAAACTAAGTTTCAAAACAGCTTGACCCTTTCCTGAAATTTCAATATCTTGGGGCATCAAAATGGAAACCATTGATGCCCGAATTACCGCTGATACTAGCACTCATTTCAATTGCTTTTTATCTTTCAATCCTCACTTTTTTGATTACGGGTTTTCTCCGTATTAAAAACAAGGAAACAGGCTTCCAGCCGAAGGTTTCAGTGGTGGTAGCCGCCAGAAATGAGGAACATAATTTAAAGAATTGTCTGACCTCGCTACTGATGCAAACTTATCCAAAGAACCTAACTCAGATAGTTGTGGTCGACGATCGATCCACAGATGACACCCCCAACATTTTAAAACAATTCAATTCCAAACATGATGTTCTCACCATAAGAATCTCAGAAATACAGAATGGAATCAGCCCTAAAAAAGTTGCTTTACATGAAGGAATCGCGCATGCAAATGGCGAACTCATTTTCACGACGGATGCTGATTGCACACCGCCGAAGGATTGGCTAACCCAAACCGTTCCACTTTTTCAGGAGGACGTCGGTTTGGTTATAGGGCCGGCGCCATTTACTGAAGAAAGTAAGTTGGGGAACCGTCTCCTTTGTCTCGACAATTTCGCTACCGCACTTGTTGCAGCCGGCGCAACAGGTTGGAATGTTGGTGTGACTTGTAGCGGAAGAAACCTCGCCTATCGTAAATCAGTATTCGAACAGGTCCATGGATTTCAGAAAATAAATCACAGTCTCTCCGGCGACGACGATCTTTTCTTGCAAACCGTCAAAAAACAAACGAATTGGAAAATAAATTATTCGCTGAGTCCAAATACCTCAATAACCAGTTCCGCACCCAAAAGTCTTGCAGAATACATCGTACAACGGCGGCGGCATGTCTCTGCAAGTAAGTACTATTCAAAACCTATCCAGACAGCTTATCTTTTTTTCAACTTAGCAAATTTAGTTCTATTTGGATTCTTGATTCTCTCTTTGTTCTTACAAAAGTATTTACTTATAGCAATGTTTCTCTTCGGAGCAAAACTCTCAGCCGATTTTCTGAGCCTCTACGTGGTCACAAGGCAATTTGACAAACAACACCTCCTGTACTTTTTCCCTTTGTGGGAAATTTTCTTCCTGCTCAATCAAACTATTATTTCTCCATTGGGATTAATCGGCAAAGTAAGGTGGAAAGAATGAGCGACCAGATTCAAACTCTGCCGCCCAAAAGTCATCCAAATCACCGCCTCTGGTCGAATTACGCGGAGTTCGCCAAAGACCGCGGACGCTTGGTCTCTGACATTTTAGAATCGTTCCGGCCATTGAAAGGGCTTAAAATACTGGACGTTGGCTGCGGCGAAGGCGGGACTTCTTTAGCTCTGGCCGAAAGAGGTGCACAAATCACGGCAATTGATTTTAACCCGAAGCGAGTTGAGAAATTTAGGCGAAAAGTTTTTGCGGCAAGTATTGATCTCTCAATTGAAGTAGGAAATGCTAAAAATTTATGTTTTCCGAATGATGCGTTTGACTGCATTTTGCTGCAAGATGTTCTGGAACACCTCCCCCATCCGGACAAAGCGATTCAAGAGATCGCCAGAGTTTTAAAAGGAAACGGTTTGATTTATTTATCAACCCCAAACCGGTGGTCGCCGCTTAATTTCATATCCGACCCCCATTGGAATCTGCCGTTTGTCTCCGTTTTGCCGAGAAAGGGTGTGACTTATTTTATAACCAAAATTATTCAACGCGAAACTTTTATCAGAGAAGATTTTGCCGCCCTGCTTTCGTTGTTTAAAATCCGCCGTTTATTTAAAAATGCGCATTTTAGATTAATCTATGTGAATAAAAGAGTGGCGGGTGAACTGTTTACAAATCCGCAGGCGGTGGTGAATAGTGAACTCCATTTGAAGGTTGTCAAATTGTTGAAAAAACTAAAATTGCAAAAATTGATTTTGTCCGCAGTAAATGATAAATTTGGTTTTTTTAACGCTTTTTTTAATCCAACCTGGTATTTAGTTGCC
>SMXC01000034.1 GCA_004356825.1 Caldithrix sp. | reverse complement strand
GTCATAACAGATCTTTTCATGCCGGAGAAAGAAGGTCTCGAAACCATCCGTGAGCTAAAGCGGGATTTTTCAACTATCAAGATTCTGGCAATTTCCGGCGGAGGCAGAGACAAGGCTCAAGATTTCCTAATGACTGCCGAAATATTGGGAGCCGATTTAACTCTGGGCAAGCCGTTTGTTAAACAGGAATTATTAGATGCAGTACACGATCTGTCAAGTTCTCAGTAAATTGTCAATGGTAATTTCATTACAGGCCAATTACATTACAAGCCAATGCACTCGGAAATTTTAAGCTCCGGCCAAAAGACGGCCTCCACTTTAGAGTTTCTGCGCTTGGAGGGTTATGGGTATAAGAGGAGATATAAAGAAGACCTGTTTTGAGCAGAGATAAAAGATGAATTTCTTGTTTGTTATCTGGTAATTTTCCTACATTACCTGTCATGAAAAAGATAAGATTCATATTTAGACTTATAAAAAAACTTAACCATTCTTCTATTTTAATTGCCTATCTAAATCGTTTTTCCGGTTTATAATACTTATCCTGCCACCAAATTCTTAATTTCAGTTATCACTTTTTTCAATGCGACTACCTGTATTTTATTCTAAAGGGTGATGCTGGATTAAAATGTCCCTTTGTTAACCTTGGTAATGTTAGGACAGTTCCAGAGCTAGACTACTATTTCCCCAATCAATAGTATTCTGATTGTTAACAAACTTCGAGAGGATAAGATGAAAATAATAATATTAGGCGCAGGTTTAATCGGTGAACCAATGGCGATTGATTTAGCAAAAGATCTTAAATATCAAATAACTGTAGCTGACATAAATGAAACTTCATTTAAAAAGCTTGAAAAGGGTGATTCAATCACCACGATCCAAATAGATTTATCAAAACCAGAAATGTAAGATCACTCGTTCAAAATTATGACTTTGTCATTAATGCTTTACCCGGATTTATCGGATTTCAGACGCTGGAGGCGATCATTGAAGCTAAGAAAAATGTAGTCGATATAGCTTTTTTTGCAGAAGACCCCTTTTTATTAAATGAGTTGGCAAAAAAACAAAATGTTGTTGCATTGGTTGATTGTGGAGTATCACCGGGTATGAGCAATATTTTAGCAGGATACGTCAACAACTTGTTAGTCTTTATAAAAAAACTGGTATCTCCGCACCTGAGTTTATCGGAGAGCAAGCGGAATGTGTTGAGTTTATGTTAAACGGATTAAAAGAAAAGAATGTAATATACAAAATGATAGTCGAACCAGTGGTATGATTGTACTTAAATATTTGTTTTTGAGGCTATCCTTTTTTATATTTAAATAACCATTTGTTCAAGTCGATTCAACAGCTTAGGGGCTTTTGGTTTCGCATTTCTGTTGGGTTAAAGTCTAGTGTTTCTGATTTGGAAGTGTTCAGACGAATTATTCGAAATGGGAGTGCATTATGGCGGGAGTAGCAGGACGGGTGGCGTTGGTAACGGGTGCGGGGCGTGGAATCGGGCGGGTGGCGGCTAATCTGCTGGCCGCGCGCGGTGCAGGAGTGATGGCCGTTGCGCGCAGCGAGAATGAATTGCAGACCCTGGGCCTGGACTATGTTGTCGCAGATCTGGGTACACCTGAAGGGTGTGCGCTTGCGGTCGAGGAAACACAGGATCGCCTGGGGCCGGTTGCAATCCTGGTGTGCAATCACGGTATTGGTTCGGCCCATGAGCGGGTAATCTGGGAGCAGGAGCCGGAGCTCTGGCGCGAAACGATGCGCATCAACCTGGATGGCCCATATTTCCTGTCACAGGCAGTTGTCAAAGACATGATTGAACAGGGTTACGGCCGGCTTGTGTTCACAAGTTCGACAGCCGGACAGGTGGCGGAATACGCCGGCAGCGCTTACAACAGCTCAAAACACGGTCTTCTGGGCCTGATGCGCTCGGTTGCGCAGGATGCCGGGCCGCACGGCGTGACTTCCAATGCGGTGCTGCCCGGCTGGGTGCGAACACCGATGGCTGAGACTTCAGCCGAAGCCGAAGCCGAGCGGCGTGGTATCACCCCGGACGAGGTGTGGGCGGAAAGAGCAGCGCTTTACCCGGCGGGGCGGGTGGTGACACCCGAAGAAGTGGCCGAGGTGATCGCCTTCCTGGCATCCGAAGAATCCAGTGGCGTCAACGGGGAGGCCATAACCGTAGCCCTTGGCGGCATAGGGTGAAAAATCTATTCAATCAATGTATGAATCAGTTGCGAATATTGATGCGATAGTATGTATAGCTGGTGAAGCAAAATGGGGGCCTTTCGACTCAATGACAGAGGAAGACTTTTATATTGGATTAAGAAGCAAATTAATGGGTCAGGTGAATCTAGTAAAAATAGGTCAAAAGTATTTGAATATTGGCGGCTCTTTTACACTCACGACAGGAATATTAGCGGACCATCCTGTGGAATTAACGACAAGTGCTGCTATGGTAAATGGCGGGATTCACAGCTTTGTCAAAGCGGTGTCTTTGGAATTGAAAAATAGGATTCGAATTAATGTTGTATCATCAGGTTTAGTTGAAGATGCGATTGAAAAATATGAAGATTATTTTCCTGGTCATAATCCCATACCAATGAACAAAGTAATAAACGGTTACAAAAAAAGTGTTGAAGGAAAAGGAACGGGTGAAATAATAAGAATGTATGATAATTCTTGAAAAACCGAACAAGTCGTTCAACACGGATTTTTACCGGTGTCCTGCGTCGCTGAGGTAAAAACTGGTTAACTCTGCGTTGGTCAAGGTATCCCGGACAACATCCTATCAGGCTATCTGATTTTAGTTTCTAGAATGACAATCTCCGTCGACTCGCCAGAATGTGAGATTGACCCTCAGATTTTTTTATCCGTGGGTCAATTTTAGAATCTCATCTGCAGCGATTTCAGCCCCATTCAATGCGATCGGCTTCCATTTTCTCGATGAAAATGATCCGGTGTTGCGCAGTAGTATGATGCAGCTTTATGAAGGAGTGTTCCGCAAAAAATTTGATGCACTATTTTTAACAGGCGGCTTAACTCTTCGGGTAGGCATTTAATTTTTGATATCGCTTTAGCCGATAGTCGTTTATTTTCGTCCGGCACTCGCAAGCAGACAATAATCAAATTTGGACTTTCTACTCATCTAAATAGTTGAGATAGTGTCCGCCGCTTTCTCAGCTCCATTACAAGTCGATCTGTTTCAATTCCTCAAGTTGTTGAAATATTTTCTCTAAATGCTCCTGCAAGCTTCCTGCAAAAAAATTATTAAATTCTATTGGCTTAATCATAAGCTTTCGCTAATTGCTGAATCTTTGCGATTATTTCTTCAACCGTCTGTTTTAATTCGCCACCCATTTTGCGGTATTCGTTCGGGTATTCCTTTTGCATGAATGACATTAAGGCGTAATACACCGGCTTAAACCTGTCTTTCATGTGGTGAGGGTTTTCATTGAAGATTTTCAATGTCAGGTGGTACTGTTTTTTGGCCATTGACAACATTAGGAAGAGGCTGATATCCTCCGGAAACTTGTCCAAAGATTCTTGGTCTTTGAGAAATTCCTGTGCAATTTTAAATGCTTTTTCGATTTCGTTATGCCATAATAAAATCATGGAATAGGTATACATATTAAAAATATTTTCGTCTTTTTCATAGGATCTCTTGGCAAGTTTTAGGGCTTCCTTTTGTTTTGTTTTTTCTGTAAAGTACAACCACGCCAAATTATTCATGGCGGCTGGGTATTCTTTTTTCACCGCCATGAGGTAGTATCTTTCAGCTTTTTTGAAGTCCTTGAATTCTGTCTCATACAGCAAAGCCAAATTATACATGGCGCCTGGGTGTTCTTTTTTCACCGCTTTTAAGAGATATTCTTTTGCACGAGTGATATCCTTTTTATCCAGCAAGTATAGCCTGCCCAAGATGGTAAGGTCTTCCGGTTCTTTGATTTTAATCTGTTCAAGATGGTGAATGGCCGTTTTTAGGCTCTTGGTTTTCTTTGCTACTTCTATTAACTCGTAGTCAGATTTGGACAGATAGTCCTTGAGTTCGGAATGTGCTTGATCTAAATATGTTCTTGTATCTGAAATCAATTGATGTTGCAGCTCTCTTTGCAGCGGCGTTCTGACCAAGGCTTCGGTTATGTATAGTGCTTGCTTTTCGTATATTTTCCCCCCTTTGATAGCGTCTAAATGCTTTCTGGCCCGTTTTCGCAATTCCTTTTTATCACACCAGATCTGCAGGAATTCAACCAGGAACCGCACTCTGCGTTCGTCCCATTTCCGTCCGAGCCGCATTAAATACCATATGTTAAAAAAACGCTCGGAGATTCTATAAAGATAATTTTTGGTGTCGGTTTTTTCTATCTCGATGATATGATATTTTTCCAATTGCTTAAGCTGCGCGGAGACGGCTTTGCTTGCCAGTTTGGTTTTTTTCGCAATTTCTTTGGTGCTGACCGCATCCCAGCTCAAAGCGATAAAATCAACGATCTCCTGCTGCTGAGCCGAAAGTTTGTCCATCCTGTGCTTATAGAGGGGGGTTACGCTATCGAGAACTTTTTCCAGATCCATAAAGGCGTTGCCGTTGGTATCATCAACGAAAATCTCAAACAGAATAATAATAGTGCGAATCACGCCGCCGGTCAATCTGCGCAAGGCTTCCACACGCCCGGGTTGATTTTTCACGATGTCTTTAACACGTTCTCTTTTGTAGCGCTCACCGAGTTTCAGGAGTAATGTTTTGGTTTCCGCCGTGCTTAATCCTTTCAGCTGAGGCATTTTGAAAAACTGGTAAAAAGGCTGGCCATAATCATAATGAAATTCCAGACTCACTGAACTGGCTCCGATAATACGGAGTTCAGCCGATTCCATGAAAACTTCGCGCAAGCGCTGGTGTTCCTTTTCAGAGAGCTTCGTCAGCAGTTCATCGATATTATCGATGAATAGGATCATTTTCTTTTTATGCTTTTTTAAGGCGTTTTCCAATACCTGAAAACAGCGCCCTTCATAATCATCATCATTTTCAAACTTTTGCATCTCATCGTAAAGGCCTATGATGTCACCCGACTCTTCTAAATACTCAGCGGTTGTTTCCCACAGTTTAAACAAGCGGTTGATGTTGTATTGTTCTTCATTAAAGACAATGGGAATAATTCGTCGCCGCAGCTCTTTATGATTGTTGATCTCATAAGCAATGCGCAGCAGGAGCGTTGTTTTTCCCTGGCCTCTGATTCCCTGAATGATATAATGCTGCTCAGGATACTTCATCTCCGAGTTTTTTATATCCTCGAAGATTTCCTTATAGATCCTGGTTCTGACCACAAAATTTTCCAGCAGTTCTTGCGAAGTTTGATTTGCCGGATTATAAATTTTCGGGAAATTAATTCGCGACATTTTTATTCCACCACATTCTTAATATTGGCGAGTTATAACGGTACACTTTGAAATCGTCGTGGTTGTTGATATAGCCATCATAGACCAATGACCCCACTAAATCTTTGTAACTACTTTCCAATTGATACTTCACGGCCAGATTGTGTATTTCGTTTGAGCTAATCGTTTCATTTTCGGAAGTGATATTGAGTAATTCTTTTACAAAATTGTATTCATTCCCTTTTATGGAGGTGCGGAGTCTTGCATGCCAATGTTCAAAGTGATTTCTTTGTTCAAGAATCCCGGTTAAGGCCCGTTCAATGATATCTTCTGTTATCTTATCCGGGTTCTCATCACGATGAAGATTTTTTAATTCCCAGATAATCAACTGAATATAGAAGGGAATTAACCATTCGATTTTTTTCAGGATAAAATTGATCAGGAGATCGGAAAGAGTGAAATCAACATTTTCAAGCAGAAGGGAGACAAGCTGTTTTGCTTCATCCGGTTTAAGCGGTGGAATTTTAAGCCGTGATAGATCATTAATCGTACTCACCGCATTCAGCTTGCTCACAATATTTTCCAGACCTATGGAGCCGGTGTAAATGAATTGTACATTTTTACTGATCTCACTATCTTGGCGCAGCTCACGATTACTTTGTAAAAAATGCTTTCCGGCGGTTTCTCCTTCATCTTTAATAATGTTTTCGAGCGTCTCGGGAAATTCGTCAATCATGACAATCAATTTTTGTGATTCCGGATGAGATGATTTCAATATTCTAATAAGGATTTCCTGATAATTACCCTCCTCGCTGGCGCCAAATTCAATCCCGTCCAGTCCAACTTTACTAATTGCCGGTTTGTGTTTTTCCAAAAATGTTATAACTTTTTGCGATTTTTGAACATAATCTGTTTTCAGAACCCTATTCACAATTCTTCTGAAGAATTCATTTTCATTGTTCACAGACTGTGTGATCAAATAAGTAATCGTGTATCCATCTTTCGGGTTATCCATCAGGTAATACATCACAGATGTTTTTCCGACTCTTCTTGGTGCGGCGAGCAAAATATGATTCCCCGCTTCAATCAAATCCCAAGCTTGTTCGATTAGTTTTTCTCGGTTAAAAAATTCTTTCCCTCTAACGGGATTGCCTGTTTGAATTCTCATAAATCTCCAATTGACAATGGTTCCATTGCTAAATTATTTGACAAAATAATTATTGTCAACCGAAAAATCAAGAGTTTTTTAAAATACGGTGAACGGGCGTTGTTAACATGTTGTGGAGGGAAGTATCATAGAACGGTTGAACGCAATGAATCGTTCTGCTTCCTGTTTAATTGCCTAGAATTTCCAATACCTCATCCGCCGCCGCGGACGCTCCATGCAAATCAATGTTTTTCCAATCAGCAGGTTGCTGCAGAAGCGCCTCAAGCGCTTGCTGCCAATTCCCGGCAAAAAAATCCTCCAGTAGTAACTCCTTGGCAACTGCATACTCTTTTAAACCTTGAACCAGAAATTCATATTCAGCAAAATCGACTCTGGGTGTATAAAGCAGCGGCGTTTGGCTGGCTATTATTTCAGCTACCAGGCCGTATCCCGGCTTCGAAATTGCAGCATCACATGCGTTCAACAAATTAGGGAAACGGATGAAGTTGGGCGGGATGTTAAAGCAATTTTTATAAGTTTCGGAGAGTCCCAGGGTAATAAATTCAAATCCATGCAGTGATTCAATTTTTTCGAAGTCAACATCCTTTAGATCGTTTGTCCGAAATGCTAACAAAATTAGTTTATCTCGTTGGCGAGGTTCAATTTCCAGAAGCTTCAGGACGCTTTCTTTGGGCAGTTCTGCTTTTCGAGCAATAAGGGGAATGTCTACTATCTTCGGGAATGCCGACATTTCACCATAAAAAGGCAGCCGGAGCAGCAACTCTGCTTTGTTGTAAGATGATCTAATTTGCCGAATTAATGATTTGAATTCCGGAATCACATCGACGTAATCCTGGTAGATCCAGTCCCAGGAAAAGTTGGCCAGCCCGATGCCCGGAATCCCGGCTGCTTTGGCGATGTCGAATGCCAGCGGTGGAATATCGGCAATGATTAGATTTGCACCCGCCTGTGTGGCAAAAGCGCTCTCCCGCTTAACTATCTCATCTTTTTGCTGATAAAGCCGGTCGACCTCCTCGAATGTTTTGTTCTTATCGATGTGGAAACTGGTTTCCTGCACGGCCCCGACATCGAGTTTTATATGGTGAAATTCGTAATTAGAATCGAGATTTAATTCGAAAAGCCATTTGGGCGCATCAGTACGGATATGGAAAAATAAATCAGAATTCTTTCTCAACAGAGTTTTGATTAACTCGATTGAGCGGGTAGAGTGGCCGTAACCGTGACCGGTGATGTAGTAGATGATTGTTTGCATTTCAGTTTGCTAATTATAATTAACTAAATAGTATCTGGAAGTAAACATAATTTTACTGTCTTTGCGAGCGTTTCTGAGCGAAGCAATCCCGTGATTAGCAGGCATGAGATTGCTTCTGCAAAAGCTTGTCCCGATCAATTCGAAGGAACGCCTCGCAAAGACGGCCTTATCTAGACTTTTGCAGCCTCGGCAAAGCAGGAGCTTTGCATCTTAGTGCAACTCCCAAACAGAGTTTAGGAATGAGAGAGGTACGTCACCTTTTCAAACAAATATGGAATTTGTATCTAAAAAACAAATTTCTAGCGGTCATCGACTTTCTTCAAATTCGGCCAAGTTTCAAACAAAGTAACAAATTTGGATCCTTTTTTTGATTAATGCCTGAATTTTTGCACCCCTCGGGTCTAAACCTGTGGAAACTTTTAATTCATAAACTTTGTATTGCAAAGTACTCTTTACTTTCGTATATTCTGAGTCAGAAAGTGAAAAAAAGTTCGCATTTGTTAATTAAGAACCTGCATGCGAGGTCGCCTGGGAATAAAAAGCAGCCTCTAGCATATTCTGAAGGGTTTGCATACCGTTTGGCGAATCCGTATATTTTTTGCAACATTTCTTTAACTAACCCGGTCTCTATCTTAGTGATAAAAAAAACTCATTCCCTTTGATGCAAATAGATATCCGCAATCTTTATAAAACTTATCCAGGTGGCGTCACTGCCCTGCAAGACGTCACCCTGGATATTTCGGTAGGAATGTTTGGCCTGCTTGGCCCAAACGGGGCTGGCAAAAGTACGCTGATGAAAGTTCTAGCAACCCTTGAGAGTCCAACCTCCGGTGATGTTTTTATAAATGGTAAAAATATTCGCGACCAACGGAAACAGATTCGGCAATCACTCGGCTATTTGCCACAGCAATTTGGGGTTTATCCCCAGCTTACCGGTGCGGAGTTTTTAACTTACGTGGCAAAACTGCACAATCTTTCGGGTAAGAACTTAAGGAAAAGTGTAGAGGATGCGTTAATGAATGTCAGGCTTTACGAAGTTCGTGACCGCAAAGCAAAGACTTACTCCGGCGGCATGCTACGCCGTTTAGGAATCGCCCAGGCCTTAATCAGCGATCCTAAACTTCTCATCGTTGACGAACCCACCGTCGGTCTTGATCCGGAGGAACGGATTCGCTTTCGCAACCTCCTTACTGAAATCAGTCATAATAAAATAATCATTCTCAGCACACATATCGTGGCGGATATTTCAAGCACTTGCAATGATTTAGCTTTGCTTTCGCATGGGAAAGTAGTCTTCCGGGGTTTGCCACAGGAGATCATTTCCAAAGCCTCCGGCAAAGTCTGGCAAGTTGAGTGCGATGAAACCGACTTTAAGAAAATTGCCGACCGTATGCAGGTTATTTCATCGATACCCGGGGAGCGGCATTTACGCTTGCGGGTGGTCGGAGATGCGGTTGCCGGATTTGACATGAAGCCAGTGCCGCCAAATCTCGAAGATGCTTATATGTATTTTATGGAGACTGAGGCGGGTGAGCATGTGGAGGAAGAGGGGGAGGAGATGGAGGGCTAAATCGGTGGATTTGGATTGGTGGATTATTGGATTACTGAAACAACCCCATTGATGCATTAATCCAAAACTCAATTCTCCCATGCCAGTAGAATAAAAACAGTTAATCGAATATGCTAACGTCAATCAAATACATTCTCACCATCGCTGAAGTCGAACGGAAGATGCTCTACCGCAAGGCCAAGTTTTGGGTGCTTGGCGGCGGCGGCTTGATCGGTATCGTCTTTTTCATGGTGGTGATGACCATCGTCTCCATTGTCGAAGAAGGCATCCCGGGCGAGTTTTTGCTTGAAGGAACGGATGCTTATCTGGCTCTTTACTTTTTCAGCTATGCTCAGGCGATTGTCATCGCTTTTGTTGCCGGTGATTTTCGCAAGTCGGAAGAAAAAGCCCGTCTCGATCAAGTCATGCTCTCGCGGCCCATGACCACGGCAAATTGGGTGCTGGGCAAATATTTTGGCGTCGTCAGCGGCGTTTTGTATCTCAATTTATTTTTGATCATCATCGCTGTGATTGGCCGCACGCTCAAAGTTATTTTTACCGGCACCAGTTTCAATATCTTACCTTTTCTTGAATACTTTGCTATTGCAACCCTGCCCTCCATTCTGTTTATGACGGCGCTGGTTTTTTTTCTCGTCAGTGTGTTTCGGGCGCAGTCGGTGGCCATGATTATTTCTTTGGGTTACTGGGTTTCGATCCTGGTATATTTTCGCCACAATTTTTTGGGACTCTTTGACTATGGGGCTTTTTTCGCGCCGATTTTTTCCAGCGATTTTATCGGTTTTGGAAATATTGAGGGGGTGCTCTGGCAGCGTCTGTTCTTTGTCCTGCTGGCGTTTTCTCTCATCGCGTTTTCAATACTGCTCTATCCGCGGCTCTGGCAATCCCGTTTTTCTAAATATTTATCAATCGCCTGTGCCGTGCTTTTTCTGTTTGCCGCCGGAGGTGTCGGCTACATAATTTTCGAAAAACAGCAAACCACTCTGGCAACCCGCAATGCCGATTTTGACTTTCATAAAAGCTGGATTTCCAAACCGATTTGCAAAGTCACACATTATGATTTGGACATCCGGTTTGGGAATAAGCAAACGCCGCTGGATGTTTCTGCAAAATTGTTTTTGACGAACCCTAATGACGAGGCACTGCGGGAAGTCATTTTTGCGCTTAATGGCCAGCTTACGGTTTCGCAGGTCAGCAAATTAACTGGGGACCCAATTCCATTTAAACACGAACAGCATCTATTGATCTTAGATTTGGCAAACTCTCCTCTTATGCCCAATTCTATAGATTCCATTCAAATTTCTTACTCCGGGAAAATCGATGCAGATGGTTTCATGTTGGATCGGTTACCTAAAAGCAAAGGCCGAATTGACAAAAGCAACGGTCCCTGGGTTCAGCCCAATGAGTCAGCATGGCTCAGTGAGGGATTTGCCGTCCTGCCGGCGCAGTGCGGCTGGTATCCGGTTCCGGGCGCCGCTGCCGGTTATAATTTTTCATCGCCGCGACCGCAAAATTTTGCCACTGCAGACATTCGGGTCAAAACCGGAAAAGGTCTAAGTGTGATTTCTCAGGGCAGAAAGACCGAGGAGAAAATCGATGAGGATACAAAGCTCAGCCGCTTCTCAATAACCAAGGCAGTACCCGGGTTGTCACTGAACATTGGCGATTATAAACGACTGACTCACAAATTTAGACAGACCGAAATTGAATTGTACGTTCATAAAAAACACTTGCTGGATTACGACCTTTTTGCCGATGTCGCCGATACGTGTTATGAAGTCATCGAAAGCATCCTCGATATTTGTGAGCAGGTGAGCGGTCTGCCGTATCCTTACGATAAACTGGCGATTGTCGAAGTGCCATTGCACATGCAGGTTTTCACCTCTCGGTTTGGTTTGAACAATGTCATGTTGCAGCCGGAGATTATTATGCTTGGCGAGGTCATTGTTGCCCAGAATCGTTTCAAAAAAGAAATTGAAGACGAAACCAAAGATGCGCGCAGAGATGGCCGCGACGATTCCCCGCAGCGTATCAAAAGAGAGGTTTTTATTGAAATGGTACTCAACACATTTTTTTCAGATGACTGGCGCAGGTCGGGGAGCTTGAGCTCTCCTTTAAAAAATTATCTGCATTTCCAGGTAGACATTACCAATCCGGTTTTATCGAGAGCTCTCGAGCTGCAACTCTATGAAGAGAGTGAACGCCGGGTCAACGACTTGTTCTACCCCGACCGCTGGGATGCGGCGCTCAGCAGTAATGATCGCATGCGGCAGAATGAGGGGGGGTGGAGATACCGCCATCGCTACGGGATTGAGGTTGATTCTCTAATCTCAGTACTCACGAAGACCCCGCTAGCGGAGATTTTCCCTGCGGACGATGGCAATTTATATAGCCTTTGTGTGGACTTTAAAGCGCCGCCGGTTTTGCAAATGTTGAGTAAGCGGGTTGGTGAAAAGAATTACACCAGAGCCTTAAGCGGCTTAGTTGAGAAGTATCGCCATCAACAAGTAGATATAGCTGATTTTCTAAAGGTCATCCAATCGGAGTCGAATGAAAACATCGAAGATTTTTTTGATGAATGGTTCAATCAGGCAACGTTTCCAGGGTATCGCATTACACAGGCCACGGCTGAGAAGCTCGATACGGGTAAATTGAACATCGTTTACCAGGTCAGCGTACGGGTACAAAACGGTGAGAAAGGTGATGGCTTTGTCCGGCTTGTGTGCAAAACAAAAAACGATAAAATCTGGCGCAATCTGCGATTGGGAAGCTACGAAGAAAAACTGGTCCAATTTCCGGTAAAGGAAGAACCGAGACAGATTGAAGTGATTCCTTACTTTTCCCGCAACCGCGGCCAGATCGTGAAACAGGTTTCAATTTCAAACCGAATCAAGCGCCAAACGCCGGTCGATACATCGTTCGTGGTAACTTCAATCAACGACTCTCTAGTATTTGTTCTCGATGACCAGGACGACGGATTTTTTACGCCCGTTGGAGCAGAGGCGAAGTACTTGCGTCCTCCGTCCAAAGGTGCAAGTTGGTGGGAGGATACCAATCGCTACGCCTTCGGCAAGTATTATTTTAGCTGGCGGATAAAGAACGCCGGCGACGGTTCTTATCCGGCAAGGTGGGTAGCGTCAGTGCCAAAGGACGGTGACTATGAGCTGAGTTTCTATTTTCGTGCCGGTCACAGCTGGTATGCACGCTACAAGAGTCAGACTTATTATTTGAACGTAACCAGCTCACAAGGGACTTTTCCTATAGAAATTCAACCGCATGAGACAGCAGACGGCTGGGTACACCTGGGTAGATTCAATTTCAAAAAAAATAAACCCGCGGTTGTTCAATTAGAAGATGAAGGCAGCGGCTATTTGATCGCAGATGCGATTCGGTGGGAGTTTGTTGAGTAG
>SMXC01000033.1 GCA_004356825.1 Caldithrix sp. | reverse complement strand
TCTTACCTTCAGTAATATCACGGAAGCTCCAGACCCGGCCGACGATCTTGTCTCCTATCCGCTGGGCTAATGAATAACGTTCAAAAATTCTGCCGTCTTTAAAACTGAGGATATCAAAACCTTTAGCCTCCGGTTCGTTATACAGTCTCCTCACTTGAGTTAGAAATTCCTCGGGCTCTTTTAATTGATTAAGCACAAAAGCGATGACCTTGTCATCGTCATGAGAGGCGATTATAGAATCCGGGATGTGCCACATCTTGAGAAATTTTTGGTTAAAACTCACTATTTTCCCATGTTGGTCCACCACCAGGATACCATCGGCTGTTGATTCAAGAGTTGACCGGACTAGCGAAAGCGACTTTTGCAGTTCCTTTTCAGCAAGCTTGTTTTCAGTAATATTTAAGCCATAGCCCACTATTTTTATAACATCACCGTTCGGCTCAATGACCGGACTCGCCACTCGCAGGAAATGCCTCTCTTCACCGGAAGCTGTTTGAAGCGTCTCTTCATAACTGCTACTCTTCTTACTGGATATGACATTCTTATACCATTTTTGCCTCTGACGGCCAATTTTGAGATCAAGGCCGCGCTTTCGGCAATAGTCCAGGTCTGTTTTGCCAATCATCCATTTTCGCATCTTTGCGTCTTTAATTCCGTGAGGATTAACATAGCTGTATCGAAAATCTCTATCAAGGACACCCAGCTGAATAGGTAAATGCTCCAAAAGTTGCTCATAAAAACTTTTAAGGCCGGCGAGCTGTTCTTCAGCACGCTTGCGCTCGGTGATATCACGAAAATTTGACACTATAGCCTGTACGCCTGGTTCTGTCAAAAGATTAGTTCCTGTTCCCTCAATTGTGATATAAGAGCCGTTTTTATGGCGCATCCGGTGGCAAAATTGAACTTCCTTTCCGGAATTCAGCAAAGCTTCTGCAAATATTTTATCTGCGCGCTCTCGATCATCCGGATGAACTAAATGCAGACCGGGCTGCCCGACTAACTCATCGACCTCGTATCCAATTACTTTCTTCACGGACGGGCTTATATAAGAAACCTTTCCTTCTGCGTCAAACATGACCGTAACATCATTCCCGTGTTCAATGAGAGCACGGAATCTGCTTTCGCTCTCTTGCAGCAGAACCTGAGCATTTTTACGATCGGTAATATCAACCGCCGTTCCCAAAACCGCCGGTTTTTGATTAAACTCAGTGCTGCTCGCAGTAAAATCTACCCAGCGTTCTTCACCATTTTTAGTCAGAATTTTAACTTCAAATCGCTTTCGAACCTTTTTACCCTTCTGCCGCGCCAAGCCACGTTCCTTGACCAAGGATCGAAAATCAGAGTGGATAACCTGCCAAAAGTTCATTTTCAGCAATTCGTCTTGAGTATAGCCTGTGATATTTGCGGCCGCAGGATTTACATACCGCATTCGATTCCTTTGAAAAATGAAAATAGCCGCAGATGTTGTTTCAGCCAGAACCCGTAATTTAGATTCGCTCTCACGTAGAGCATCTTCTCCTTGTTTTCGTTCCGTAATATCGCGAACAGCAGTTACGCGCGCCTTTTGACTTTTATAGAGGCAATCTTTTCCCATTATTTCCACATTAAAAGTTGAGCCGCCCTTCTTTACTCCAATAACTTCATACGGTTTTTCATAACTGGTCTGGATATTTTTCATGATTCTTTCCGCCGATTCAGGCGTAGTGATCTCAACCGGGGATAAGCCAATAACCTCATCCGAGTCATAACCAAACATATCAGCAAATGCCTGATTGGCCATCACTACCTTTCCGCCTACTGAAATGATCATGCCCTCAAAAGCTGCTTCACTCAGCGTTCGATACCGCTCTTCATTATCGAGCAGAGCCTCCTCAGTACGCTTGCGCTCGGTAATGTCAACTGCTGTCCCTAAAACTGCCGGATTTTGCTCAAAGGTAGTAACCCGCGCACTATAATCGACCCAACGTTCTTCACCCCCCTTGGTTTGTATTTTGATTTCATATCGGGACGGCACCTTCTTACCTCCCTGTCTTGCCACGCCACGCTTTTTGACCAATTCTTGAAATTCCGGATGGATAACTTCCCAAAAATTCATTTCCAGCAATTCGTCTCGATTGTATCCGGTTATTTTTGTGGCTGCGGGATTTACATACTTCACGCGGTTCATTTGATAAATAAAGATGGCGGAGGTCATTTCAGCGAGGAGTCCAACCTGAAAATCTTCAAATTCGTTAACTTGTTTACGCAAGGCGCTTAAGTCCTTGATAAGCTGAGCTTTACTTTTTTCTTTATCTCTCACTGTAGCCTCCCAAGCCTGAGATGGAGTACCCAACCCGAGGTTTATTTAAAAAAAGATATTGGCAAACTTAAAATCCATAAGTTTTTTTTAAAAATAGACAGGAAAATTAAAAGGAATGCAACATATAGATGCCTTGGCAAGGATAGATCGTCTATCCATCATAATACAAAACTTTCCCATAAGTCCTGAAAACTTAACAAAATCTTTAGAGATAGCAAGATTTATAACAAAAATTTTACATAAAAGTTTAGGGGACCTTGCTTGTAAAAAAGATTGAAATTGAACAGTGAGTTTACTATATTCAGCAGAAATTTACTTGAGGGTAAAATGGCAGAAATTTTATTTTTCATTTTTTTAGCTTCGGCTGTTTCTTTTTACGTAGTCTTTCCGATCGTGCAAGCAAGAACTAGAGCCGGCCGAAGGGTCAATTCTTCTAACAACCACCCCAGCGAATTAGTAGAAAGAAAACAGACCATTTACGCCGCTATCAAGGATATTGAATTTGACTATCAAATGGGAAAACTTTCGAAAGAAGATTATCAGGAATTACGGCAGCAGTACAAAGATGAAGCGGTGCGGCTTTTAAAAGAAATTGACCAGAAGGAAAAAAAGGTGACTAAAGGCGCAATTCGTGCAAATAAGAAAGATGCGCAGGCTAACTTTTGCTGGATATGCGGCACTGCGCTTGTGATTGGCGAGAAGTTTTGCCCGAATTGCGGGGAAAAAATTGAATGACTTCAATTATCATTCTTCATATTAACAGTTGTTGCAGGATTCGGTAAAACTCAAACGGTGACGGAAACTCAATCAACAGCAATTGCAGTAACCGGACTGACAAAATCTTTTGGCAATCTGTATGCACTTCGTAATCTCAGCTTTAGCCTGAACAAAGGGGAATTTTTAACCATCTTCGGCCCCAACGGCGCCGGCAAAACCACTCTGATTCGAATCCTCTCGACTCTCACCAAAGCTTCTTCCGGAGAAATCAGAATTGCAGACTTCTCGTTTGAAAACGACTCTGAAAAAATTCGTCGCCAAATTGGCGTTATTGCACATCAAACTTTTCTTTACGAAAACCTGACCGCTGAAGAGAACCTGCGTTTTTACGGTAGACTGTACGACGTTGAGAACCTACCCAAAAAAATTGAGACCCTCCTTTCCGAAGTGGATCTACAATTGCGAAAAAAAGACTTCGTGCGCACCTTTTCGCGCGGCATGCAGCAGCGGCTGGCAATTGCGCGGGCCATGTTGCACGAGCCCTCGATTCTCCTGCTCGATGAACCGTATACCGGCCTGGACCAGCATGCTTCGGAAATGCTCACCAACTGGCTCAAACGTCTGCGAAGTGCCGAACAAACGATCTTGATGGTCACCCACGATCTAGAACAGGGCATGGAACTGGCGGATAGAATTGCGGTTTTGGTCAAGGGTAAATTGGTACTGAATCAGGCGCAGCAGGAAATTGACCCAAAGAAATTCCGGCAAACTTATTACGATCTCGTGGAGAAAGACAAGCGATGATCGCCAAAGTTGGCGTGCTCCTTTGGAAGGACATTCTTTCCGAATTACGCACCAAGGAACTGATTTTCTCCATGCTGGTGTTTAGTTTAATGGTAGCCGTTATTTTTAATTTCTCTTTTCCACCAGGCAGCGAATTCATTAAAGATGCTTCTCCCGGCATCCTCTGGATGACCTTCATCTTTGCCGGATTATTAGGAATGAACCGGTCGTTCGTTTACGAAGTTGATACAGGCTGCCTGCAGGGACTCATGCTTGCCCCGATGGATCGGTCGGTGATTTATATTAGCAAACTGCTGGTTAATTTCATTTTTATCGGGACCGTCGAATTGATTGTGACACCGCTGTTTGCCATCTTCTTTGATTTTAGTATCATCGATTCACTCGGGCCCTTTTTGCTGATGCTGTTCTTAAGTACCCTGGGATTTTCGGTCATCGGAACCCTGTTTTCTGCGATTGCCGTGAACACGAAAACCCGCGAGGTCATGCTGCCTATTCTGCATTTTCCGGTCGTGATTCCCATCATCATTTGCGCGGTGCAGGCGACCTCTGCCATTTTTCAAGGGCGGGAGTGGAGCGAAATCTGGAATTGGTTGAAAATTTTGATCGCTTTCGATATTATTTTTCTCATATTAGCTATTTTAATGTTTGAATATGTTATTGAAGAATAGATGCGGCAAGCTCAAAATCATAAATATCAAAACTCAAAACTGATTTTAATTGTAATTTGGAATTTAATTATTGGGATTTGCTCGTAAGAGAGGAGTATTATGAACGTCAGTAAATCGATTCTTGGTCCGGCACTTTTTGTATGCATGCTGGTCAATCTCTATTTGATTTTCATGTTTGCGCCAACGGAGAGTTCCATGGGGCAAATCCAGCGAATTTTTTATTTCCACGTACCGACCGCCTGGGTTTCAGGGCTGTCACTTTTCGTGTTATTTATTTCCAGTATTCTGTATCTCTGGAAAAAGCAGAGAAAATACGACATCGTTGCTCATGCTGCCGGTGAAATCGGTGTGCTCTTCATGACAATGTTTTTGGTTACCGGTCCCATTTGGGCGCGGCCGGTCTGGAACATCTGGTGGGATTGGTCGCCGCGGCTGACTTCTTCGCTTGTGTTGTGGTTTATCTTTGTCGCCTATCTTATGCTGCGGAACTTTGTCGAAAACGAAGAAAAAGGCGCCCGCCTTGCCGCCGTTTTCGCAATCGTCGGATTTGTGGATGTGCCGATTGTTTATATGTCCATCAGGCTGTGGGCGGACATCCATCCCCGGCCAGTGATTGGTGGCGGCGAAAGCTCCGGGCTGCATCCCGACATGAAAATCGCCTTCTATTTTAGTGTGTTTACATTTACCTTACTTTTCTTATATTTGCTCATTCAGCGAGTTCGCTTGCAAAAAACCACAGTGGCGATCTCCGAAATGAAGAAACAAATAGCGTATTAAATGCATTCCGTCGCGACGGGACAGTGACGATAAAATCCGTCAAGGTTTTAGAGAAAAATAGCTTTAATAAGGAAGGAATCCAATTTAGAATGAAGAAGAACATTTTATTTGTAATTACACTCCTGTTGATTATCCCATTTTCAATGGAAGCTCAAGTCCCGCGCCTGGTCCATTATCAGGGAACGCTGAACAACAGTGACGATACTGCATTCACAGGAACGACCGATCTGGAATTCAGTATTTTCAGCTCGTTGAAAAGTGAAAAACCGCTGTGGGCGGAGGTACATAAAAACGTCAAAATTTCAGACGGAAATTACGAGGTCTTTTTAGGCAGCCAAAATCCGTTGAACCTTTCCTATTACGAATATTTTCTGGAAGTCAAAGCTGAGAATGTAAATAGTAATAATTCAAGAACGAT
>SMXC01000032.1 GCA_004356825.1 Caldithrix sp. | reverse complement strand
GGCTCTCCTAAAACCACCGGCATCAAGGTGGTTACCGTCATGCCCGGAAATCACAGCACCGAATATGATTCCCACCAGGGGCTGGTGATGTTGTTTGAAGTAGAACACGGCTCTCCTTTGGCGCTGATCGATGCCAGTTCGATCACGGCCATTCGCACCGCCGCGGTGAGTGGCGTGGCGACCCAACTGCTGGCGCGGAAGGATGCAAAAAAGCTGGCGATTCTCGGATCCGGTGTCCAGGCAAGAACCCACCTTGAGGCGGTTTTGAAGGCAAGGAAAATCAGAGAAGTGTCCGTGTGGAGCCGTACGGAGTCGCATGCCTGCGATTTTACTGAGCGGGAGTCTGCAAAACATAATATCGAAATGAAAGTCGCATCTACCGTGCAGGAAGCGGTGTCAGAAGCAGACATTATTTGCACAACAACCTTCGCTCAGGAGCCTGTTTTGAACGGTGAGTGGATTTCACCGGGAGCGCATATTAATGCGGTCGGAGCCTGCGTCCCCACTTTCCGGGAATTGGACAGTGCTGCTGTCGTGGGCTCACGGCTGTTTGTCGATCGGCTTGAGTCCGCCCTGAACGAAGCCGGCGATTTCCTCATTCCAAAGAAAGAAGGCGTCATCGACGATTCCCATATTTTGGGCGAGATCGGCGACATTTTGCTTGGCAAAGTCCAGGGCCGCAAATCAGATGACGATATCACTTTGTTTAAATCGCTGGGGATTGCAGTGGAAGACTTAGGCGCGGCTCACTATATTTATGAAAAAGCACTTAAAGCAGGTACAGGCGTTGCGGTCGACCTTGGAGGACCGAAAGCGTGAAAGCCGTGCAGGCGCCGACTCTGGCAGACATTCGAGCAGCACGGGAACGAATCTCTGGTTCGGCCATTCGAACGCCGCTGATTCGGCTCAATGCTGAAGATGCCCCGGCGGAAATTTATCTCAAACTTGAAAACCTGCAGCCGATCGGCTCGTTCAAAATCAGGGGCGCCGCTAATGCCATGCGGCTGGTCGGTAAAGAAAAGCTTAGCAACGGCGTCTACACCGCCAGCGCCGGTAATATGGCCCAGGGTGTGGCTTGGAACGCACGAGAAATGGGCCTGCCCTGCGAGGTCATTGTGCCGGACCGCGCCCCGGAAACCAAGTTGGCGGCAATTAAGCGTCTCGGCGGCAAAGTTGTTAAAGTACCTTTTGATGAATGGTGGCAGGTGATTATCGAGCATACTTATCCCGGGATTGATTCGTTTTTTATTCATCCGGTCAGCGATTCAGCGGTTATTGCCGGTAACGGCACCATCGGACTGGAAATTGTCGAAGACTTACCCGAGGTCGAAACGATCGTTATTCCTTTTGGCGGCGGCGGGCTCAGCAGCGGCATCGCGGCGGCCATCCGTTCTTTAAAATCAAATACGCGAATCTACGCTTGTGAAGTAGAAACCGCCGCGCCGCTAAAAGCTTCGTTAAAAGCCGGGGCACCACTAACTGTAGAGTATATCCCCAGCTTTGTAGATGGAATCGGCGGCCGCAGTATTCTGGAGGAGATGTGGCCGCTGGTGAGCAACCTCATCGATGATTCACTTGTAGTATCGCTGCAACAAGTGTCGCAGGCTTTGAAACTTTTAATCGAACGCAATCGTGTGATCGCCGAAGGAGCGGGCGCAGCTGCCGTGGCAGCCGCTCTTTCCGGAATGGCAGGCAGCGGCAAAATCGTCTGCATCGTTTCCGGAGGGAACATCGATTCTGATAAACTAGCGGAGATTATTTCAACCTGAACTTATGCAAAGACGCATGATGTAAGGCAGAGTTTTTTCTAAATTTGAAACCCAGCACTTAGCCTGATTAATTCACAGCGTGGCAAAGCCGTAAACCAACACGAAGTTTAAGGTATAAAGGAAATAAGGTATAAGGGGATAGGAGCGCAGGAGGGAGCCTTATTTCCATATGTCCTTATTCCCTGAATCTGGGAGCTGTATCGGCGATTAATCAATCTTCGGATAGTGTCGGAGTTAAGAAACCATCTAACTTTATGATTTCTTTGCGTTTCTGCAACGCTTCGCTGTCACATTGACAGAGGTGAATTTTCTGCTCTCTAATAATGACGCCCAAGGCAAATGACCCCATGACCTAATGACGGATATTGTCATTCGCTTCGCGTCATTCAGTCATTTTCTTGCAAAAAATGGGAAAGCTTACGACAACAGGATAAAGGCTCAATGGTAGTTAGACGGGCAGCCCGGCTCTCGAAATTCGTTTCCATCAAAATAAGAAAAACGGTTTTAGCAAACCGGGATAAAATCTATCAGGAAATTCGCCAGACCAAAGAACTTTACCGGTTAATGGTAAAATGGAGCTCCGGCGAAACCCTCACGAGCGAAGAAAAAACCGCGGTCAAATCTCAACTTCTTGATATTTGTAAAACCATCCCTGCCTTGGCTATTTTTGTTCTGCCTTTCGGCTCCATTCTGCTTGCTGTATTAATTAAATTTCTTCCCTTTAAAATCCTGCCAAGTGCTTTCAATGAACCGCCAGAAAATCCCGAACCGCCCTCGTGAAAAACTCTGCATTTCTCCCAAAACTTGTTGACTTTGGTTCTCTCAGTGTCTATATTCAAGACGTCTTGATACTATTTAATACTACTGGGAGACTACTATGCCCATCGAAATCGAAGGGAAGCGATTCTACCGAACGAACGAAGCTTTAAAACTTATCGGAATTAGCAAAGCGACCTGGTTTAGATGGCTGAAAGAAAAAAAGGTGGAAGATGTCGCACACAAAGATGTGCGCGGCTGGCGTTTATTCACCGATGAGGAAGTTGAAAGAATTCGTAAGTATGCGAACACAATCAATATTTTGCCGATTCAGGAGACGCTCAATTTTTAGAGGGATGACCCAATGGCCTGGATAAGAACGGTTGCCGAAAATGAGGCTACCGGAAGCACGAAGCAGCAGTATGATGCTGCGGTCAAGCGTGCGGGGCGGGTTTACAACATCGTCAAGATTTCCAGCCTGAAACCGGAGATCATGCGGACTTTTATGCAATTTTATATCCAGCTCATGCATGGCCCTTCCGGACTCAGCCGGGCGCAGAGAGAAATGATTGCCGTGACAGTCTCCGTTCTGAACCAATGCCGCTACTGAATTGAAGCACACGCAGAGGATCTGCGTACGGAGACCCATGACGATGATCTGGTTGCCGCAATTAAAACAGATTTCCGCACGGCCAAAATTGACGCCGCTACCAGAAGAATGCTGGAGTTTGTTGAACAAATGACTTTAAAAGCTTACGAGCTTAAAGAAACCAACGCAGCAGAATTAAGGCAGCATGGTTTCACCGATGAAGACATTCTGGACATCGCGCACATAACCGGATTTTTTAACCATATTAACCGGGTGGCAGATGCACTTGGCATCGACTTGGAAGATTTTATGCTTCAAGGAAGAGGGATTCCAAAAGTTTGAACGCAAATTTTTACAACGATGGAGACCTTGATGATTAATTTTCAAGAATCGCTTGAAGAAGTGAAAAATTTGACCAACGAATTGGCCGCCCAAATCAAGTTAGTCCAAGCGCTGGCGAATTTTCATGTTAACATAAACAGCAATGGCGACCGGGCAGTTCTAGAGAATCAGCGGACTCAAATTTGCAATTCCGTAAAGGAAATGGAGGACCGTTTTTCAAAATTAGCGATGCTTTGGGAGCAGTCTGTCAAAGAACTGAAATCCCAAACTGCTTACGATCCCGAAGCCGACGGCCAGAACGACTTAATCACAAAATTCGTCAGGCTCACTGTTCCAAACGCCATGCAAACGAAGTGGAGCCCGGATGATTTTACCGGCTCTCTGCTGGTCTTTTTTAAAGAGGGTAAAATCGACTCGAGCTCTCTTCTCGAAAAAAAATCTGCACCAGCAAGAAAAGAATCTTCACAGGATGATTTTACTAACCCTCTTCCTCATAGATTTGAAAAATCTTTAACAGTCGTCACTGAACCAAGTGAGTCATTTACGGTTATAAAAGCACGCAATGAGCCCAAGTTCAACATTCACTTTTCGTTGTCAGACGCCGAAAACGTTATCATTAAAATTTACGATAGCGAAGAAAAACTGGTGCGGCTTATTGAAAAACATTTTGACCAACCCGGAGAATTTTCTGTGGAATGGGACGGCAGAGACAACGAAAATGAAGAGCTTCCCAGGGGTGACTACACCTGTCAGCTCAAAATCGGCCGCTCCCTCTCCGAATTAAAAACCATTTCTTTGAATCAAGCTTAGTCCTGCCTAAAAAGTAGTTGACATTTCTTATGCAAATTTCTTAATTTGCAAGTAGTTGTTGAATTGACTTGTGAATAAAGTTCAAACCCTCATCTCAAGGAAAGAATTTATGAAATTACAACCAAAAACAATTGCTCTCTTAGTTGTTCTTGCCCTATTCGTGATCGTGCTCTTCCAAAACAGTGATGCGACTTCTATCGAGTTACTTTTTTGGGATCTGGTCAATATACCTTTATTTGTTCTCATACTTTCAACGATTATCCTCGGCTGGGTTATGGGTTGGATCACCCACATGGCTTATCAAAAAGGTAAAAAAAATCAAGCAGCTAAGACCGCACCAAATGTCGAACCGCCAAAAGAAAACACCGATAAGGAGACGCCTGCCGGAACTGAGGCCAACCCTTGAAACTCGTTCAATCTCTTCCTGAATTCAATTTACCAACCTGAATGAATTGTCCGCAAGCGCCGATAATATTAGAATAAGTTATTCGGCTTTTAAAAAGGAATTGCATCTATGCGAATTTTTTCAAACAACAGCGACGAGCAAAAATTAATTGACGCAGTTTACGCCGCTGGCCAGGGGCACGTTTTCAGATTCTGGAATGAACTTGGTTTGGAATCTCGCACGAAGTTGTTGGCTCAACTTCGCGAAATAGATTTAGAATTGATGGCCACACTAAATCAAGAGTTCATTCAATCGACTGAAAACCATCTTATGCAACAGAAACTCGAACCTGCTGATTTCATTTCGTTACCAAAAACCCCCGAAGAAATCGAGGCTTTCAACAACGCAAAAAAGCTCGGGGGAAAAGCCTTGAAAGCCGGCAGAGTCGCGGCTTTTTTGGTGGCCGGAGGTCAGGGCACCCGGCTTGGATTCAATGGTCCTAAAGGAAGCTTCCCGGTCAGTCCAATCAAAAAAAAGAGTCTGTTTCAACTTCACGCTGAAAAAATTCTGGCCATGACCGCAAGACATGGTGCAACCATTCCTTGGTACATTATGACCAGCGAAACCAATCACCAACAGACCACCGATTTTCTTGAGAGGAACAGTTACTTTGGTTTGCAGCCGCAAAATGTCATTCTTTTCAAACAAGAGATGATTCCGGCTTTGGACGATAATGGCCGCTTAATTTTGGATGCCAAAGATAATATTTTTAGAAATCCAAATGGACACGGCGGTTCGCTATCGGCGCTTAAAAACAGCGGCGCTTTGCAGGATATGAAAAAACGCGGCGTCGATCTGATTTTTTACTTTCAAGTAGACAATGTTTTGACAAAAATATGCGATCCGGTTTTCCTGGGATTCCATATTCAGAAAAAGGCAGAAATGTCTGCCAAGATTGTCCCGAAAACCGACCCGGAGGAAAAAGTCGGTGTTTTAGGAAAAATCGACGGCCGGCTGGGAGTAATCGAGTACAGCGACCTGCCCGCAGAACAGCAAACTGCCCGCAACTCAGATGGCAGGCTGAAGTTCTGCGCCGGTAATATCGCAACCCATATCCTCGACCGCAATTTTGTCGAAAAAGAGACCAAGGGTGGTTTGCGGCTTCCCTGGCATTTGGCCCACAAAAAAATTCCCTTCATCAGTGACACTGGCGAACAGGTGAACCCAGTTGAATCGAATGGCTACAAATTCGAAACTTTCGTTTTCGATGCCTTAGCGGACGCTGAAAGGGCTGTTTTTTTAGAAGTCAAACGCGAAAATGAATTTAGCCCGGTTAAAAACGCAGACGGCAACGCCTCACCTGCGGCTGCACGCCGTGACATGATAAACCAATTCGGTTCATGGCTGGAAAAAATCGGTGTTTCTGTGCCTAAAGATACCGACGGCAATGTAGAAGGCGAAATAGAGATCACGCCACTTTTTGCATTAGATAACGAAGAATTAGCCGAAAAGGTGAATCCCAATTTGAGCTTTGGCGGCAGCTTGTATTTGGTTTAATTTTAAAAAACGTTACTTTATTTTCAGGATATAAGAACCGCCGGCATCGAGCTTCACCATACCTTGGTCTAAGGTCATAAGCCCTTTACTAAGGAGATAAGTCACCCTTTGCCTTTAAGGTCGTCAACCGACACGACATTAGGTTCAAGCGATGAGCCATTCATCACGACAAGCGATGTTTGTCCATTTCTGCAATCCTTTAAAATTGATTTGAACGCAAGCAAACGAAAGTTTGGGCAATTTTGCAGATTCACTAAAACCGCAAAGAAGCAGCAATCAAATTCAACATGACATTTAAAGGTTTTGGGCAGCGAAGATTTGTCAAGCCAATCATCGACCTGTTAAACCAGGGCATCTCCCTGCAAAAAATCGTTTTGAGCATTGCCATTGGGGCTACTTTAGGAGTGATCCCGGTCCCCGGTGCAACAACAATACTTTGCGCCATTGCGGCAATGTTATTTCGTCTTAATCATCCCGCCATCCAATTAGCAAATTTCCTGGTGTATCCCCTGCAGATAATTCTCTTGATTCCATTCTACCGGGCGGGCGAATTTGTCTTTAATGCAGAGCCATTAAGTTTATCAGCGAGTCAAGTGGTTGGAATGATTAAAGAAGATGTTTGGGCGGCAATCAAATTTTTGGGGGATACCACGCTCCATGCCGTTGTTGTTTGGTGCATACTGGCGCCTATACTCGCTGCAATTCTATATTACCTCCTGCTTCCACTGGTAAAAAGACTACCTTTCAAGTTGGCGGATCCCCAATGAAGTCATCATAAATTTAAAGGTATTAAAAAAATAGTAAGTATGCTTTTCGCTTGACTCTTAACTACGATAGCTAACGAACAAAACTTCCCTTCCGCACGATTTTCTCCTTGACATGGTTTTAGCATTTTAACATATTAACAATAGCAACCGAATTTCTTAACAACCTAAGTAATGGACAAAAAACAAGTCTCCACTATCTTAGAAGAAATTGGCACGCTTCTCGAACTTAAAGGTGAAAATTTTTTCAAAAGCCGCGCTTATGAACGAGGCGGCCGCACCATTTTGAGCCTCAGCGAAGATATAAGCGACCTCGTCGAATCCGGGGAGATTCGTAAAATCGAGGGAATCGGTTCGGCGCTGGCAGATAAAATCACGGAGCTTGTCACTACCGGAAAACTTGAATACTATGAGAAGCTAAAGGCTTCCATTCCGCCCGGACTGGTTGAAATGACCGCCATCCCCGGATTCGGTCCAAAGAAGATTAAGAAAGTCTATGACGCACTCGACATCAAGACCATCACCGAACTTGAAAAAGCCTGCAAAGAAGACGGACTTAAAGAATTGGAAGGATTCGGCAAAACCACCCAGAGAAATATTCTGCAAGGAATCGAGTTTCTCCGCAAACATAAAGAGCGCCACCTTTTTCATCACGCCCTGATGGCTGCCCAACCGCTGCTCGAAGCAGTTAGAAATCACCCCAAAGTCATGCGCGCAGAATTGGCAGGCAGCTTACGCCGAAAAAAGGAAACCATCAAAGACATCGATATTGTGGCCAGCGCCCGGGACAAAGATGTTGAAGAAATCATGCATTTCTTCTCCACTCAACCGGGCGTCAAAAAGGTGACCGGAAAAGGGCCAACCAAGTGCAGTGTGGTCCTGGAAAAAGGTATCAACGCGGATTTACGAATCTTGCCGGATGACAAATTCGCTTTTATCCTGCATCATTTTACCGGCTCTGCTGAACACAACACGGCGATGCGAAGTCTGGCCAAAAAGATGGGCATGAAAGTGAGCGAATACGGCCTTTTTAAAAACGAAGATGAATTGATTCCCTGCAAAGACGAAAGGGGAATTTTCGCTGCCCTGGGGTTGTCTTACATCCCCCCGGAACTGCGTGAAGACAACGGTGAAATCGAGGCTGCAGCTGAAAATAACATCCCCGCAATGGTTGAGCTTGCCGACATTAAAGGCATTTTGCATTGCCACTCGACCTGGAGCGACGGCGCTAATACACTCGAAGAAATGGCGCTGGCCACCCAAGAAATGGGCTACCAATATTTCGGAATTTGTGACCACAGCGAGATCGTTGTCTACGCCCGCGGCATGACTCCGGAACAGGTGAAAGAGCAACATGCTGAAATCGACGAACTCAATAAAAAATTTACTGACTTCAAAATCCTCAAAGGCACCGAATGCGACATCATCAACGACGGCTCCCTCGATTATCCCGATGAAGTGCTGGCCACTTTCGATTTTGTGGTAGCCTCGGTGCACACCAATTTGCACATGTCAGGGGATGACGCCATGAACCGAATCATCAAAGGAATGCAGAACCGATACGTCGATATTCTCGGCCACCCGACCGGACGGCTGCTTTCCGGCCGCGACGGCCTGCCTTTGGATATGTATAAAATCATAGACGCCGCCGCTGAATATAACGTAGTCATCGAACTAAACGCCAGCCCGCACCGGTTCGATATCGATTGGCGCTACTGCAAGTACGCCAAAGAAAAAGGCGTGTTGATCAGCATCAATCCGGACGCACACAGCATCGACGGTATCAATGACATGGAATACGGCATTGGCATCGCTCAAAAAGGCTGGCTGGAAAGAAAAAATATTTTCAATGCTCTTTCATTAGCAGCAGTCGAAACGTTTTTTAAAAGAAAGCGAGCATAAATCAAATGAGTAAATCAAAAAAAGATGAATTGTTTTGGGGGTTCCTTCTTGTCGGACTTGGAGTTGTCCTTTTGTTAGATAAGCTTGATGTGATGGATTTCGGTGAGTTCTTCAGTACATTTTGGCCGCTTATTCTGATTGGCATCGGACTCAAATTAGTTCTAAATCGAAACAGCGGTGGGTCTGCCGAAAGTAAGAAAGAAACCTTGACTCTCAATGAGCAAAATGTAAAATATTCAAAAGTGTTCGGAGATGTGAAATTACAGGTAAATAATCAGGATTTTAACGGCGGCAGCATCAGCGTGATGATCGGTGAAATTGATCTCGATTTGGCGAAATCAAACATCAAAGAAGGCGAAAAAATTCTCAGGCTCAGCGGCGTCATTGGTGAAATTTCCGTCCTTTTACCTGAAACACTCAAAGTAAGCGTGAAAGCAAATGTCACCGTCGGAGACATCAAAATACTGGACACAACCGATGATGGATTTCTTATAAATCGCACCTTCCAGTCCGAGGGTTACGAAACTGCGAAAAAAAAGCTTTACATATCCG
>SMXC01000031.1 GCA_004356825.1 Caldithrix sp. | reverse complement strand
CAAATTCAATTCGCATCGCAATACTCCAATTGTCATGCCAGAAAAAGAAGAACTTGCTTATCTTTATTATTTTCATATTGTTATCACATCGATTCAAAAGTGCTTGTTCGCCTCATATTGTCTGTTTTAGTAGACACCCTGTATGGAAAATAATAACAAAGTTGATGAAAATGAGAACTGTATTATCATAGATTTGAATCTTGAGTGGGAAATGAAACTTCAAAGCTGAAAAATACTATTCTAGAACTCTTCCTTTCCCTTATCTGTTACATGAATGGGATAAGATGAATCAACTGGCCGAAAAAAGACTGGATATATCCCGGTTATTTTTCTATTTTAATAGTGATTGACCGAAAACTAGCGTGAGGCCTCCCGCCGAACGATTTCTGTATCCAACTCCGTGCTTAAAAATACTCGGCGAGGCATGTCCTGAGCTTGTCGAATGGACGCCTTCGTACTAGTAAATTTGGACTTGTCGGTCAATCACTAATTAAAAGCAAGGACGATCGATCTTACTATCCCTCTCCTAGTTTGAAAAATGTCGAACCCTGTTTCCGCAGCCCTTGAGCAGGAGGAACTTAATTTGGCAGCACATAAGTGGAAAGGGAATTTCCAGTGTACAGGAGTCAAACGTGAAGTTGTGAGCAGTTCGGGGTGCCCATCAGCTCTTTTGGCCTGATTCAGGCAAAACTGGCGGAGATGGCTTTACGGATATTTGCCGTCGAATCGGCAGTTTACCGCGTCATTGGCCACATTGATGACCGCATCGATAATAGAAAAGGGGATTATGATGACGAGCTCGATGCCATTGAAGAGTTCGCCTTAGAGTGTTCCATGAGCAAAGTTTTGGGAAGCGAGCTGGTCGATTTTGTTGCGGATGAAACGGTGCAGATTCACGGCGGTTACGGCTATACGCAGGATTATGGCGTCGAGCGTCTCTACCGCGACAGCCGCATCAACCGTATTTTTGAAGGCACCAACGAAATCAACCGCATGCTGATTCCCGGCCGGCTGCTCAAGAACGCCATGAACGGTTCGTTGCCTTTGTTTGAAACCATTCAAAAGGTAACAGAAGAAATTGCGGCAGGTAAGTTTGACAGCAACGGTGATCAAGGTCTGCTGGCGGCCGAAAAGCAGGCCATCGTAAATCTCAAAAAATGCACCTTGCTGATTCTCGGCGCCGCCGCACAAAAATATAAAAAGATTTTGAAGGATGAGCAGGAGCTGCTGGGCTGTCTGGCAGATATGATGATGGCGATTTATGCATCCGAGTCGGCCTGTCTGCGTGCTTTGAAATCGCAAAATAAAGAGATGATTATCGCGGCGCAGATTTACCTGAATGACGCAGTTGAACAATGCGCTGTCCGGGCTCGGACGGCTTTGTCCCGTTTCAAGAAAGACGGGGATTTGAATCAAGCATTGGCAATGGTGCGAAAATTAACCCAGCACCCGCCGATTGATACCGTTGGCTTAAGACGTGAACTGGCACAAGCGGTTCTGAAAGCGAATGGCTATCCGTTTGAGTATTAAGAAACCAGAGTTCATCTCGTAGAGCGAAGAGCGAAAGGCGACCCCCTTCCCGACTTTCCTGCATTTTTTTATAATAATGAAGTCGGGAAGGAGGCGTCTGAAGCCCGTGCAGGATCCCTCGCCGCGTTTTTCAGGGCGAGGAGCCGGAGCGGTCCTAAAATTTTGTTACAGTAAAGTAGTAAATTTTTGGAACGGACATAATGGTCTCGTTTGAAATTCGTTACCCCATCAAATGATTTTGATAGGTCTCCCTTAAAACGAGTTTCTTGAATTTGCCGACACTGGTCTTCGGGATCTCCTTTACAAAGACAACATCATCCGGCAGCCACCATTTTGGAAATTTTTTGGCCAGGAACTCAGTTAACTCGTCTCGGCTCGCAGATTTGCCTTCGCTCAAAACGACCACTGCCAGGGGCCGCTCCTGCCACTTTGCATGCGGCACAGCGATGACCGCGGCTTCTGCAACTGCCTCGTGGCCCATTAACTCATTCTCCAAATCCACAGAGCTAATCCACTCGCCGCCGGATTTCACCAGATCTTTTGAGCGGTCTTTGATTTCCATGTAACCTTGCTCATCCAGGGTCGCGATGTCGCCGGTCTTGAACCAGCCGTCTTCAGTGAACCGGTCGGAACTCTCTTCTAATTTATAATATCCGGATGCAACCCAGGGGCCGCGAATTTCAAGCTCGCCCATACTCTTGCCGTCGCTGGCCACCAACCCCTCTTCACCCCGAACCCGAAGCTCGATCATCGGGCAGGGGAAGCCCTGCTTGGCGCGATAATCATATTTTTCGTCTTCACTCAAATCGGCAAGTGACGCTTTCAAGTTGCTGATAGTGCCCATTGGGGAGGTCTCGGTCATCCCCCATGCATGCACGACTTTGAGATTGTGGCGTTTTTGAAAGCCTTCAATCATGCTTTTCGGAGCGGCCGCACCTCCGACGATGAGCGAACGAATTGTTGACAAATCATAGGCTTTGGGATCTTTGTCAAGAATTTGCAGCATGCCGAACCAAATAGTGGGAACACCCGCCGTAACGGTTACCTTTTCCGCCACATAAGCCTCCAATAAACTTTGAGGATCCATGTGCGGCCCGGGGTAAACCAGTTTGCCGCCGCACATCACGGTCGTAAAAGGAATCCCCCAGGCATTCACATGAAACATGGGTACGACAGGTAACACGACGTCTTCATCATTCAAACTAAGTACGGAGGTCATGGCACCGGCCATCGAGTGCAGAACCATGGAACGATGGCTGTAAACGATGCCTTTGGGCTGACCGGTGGTGCCGGAGGTGTAGCACATTGCAATCGCCTTGTTTTCGTCCCAATCGGTATATTCGAACTGACTCTCGTCTTCGGCTTCGAGAAGTTTTTCATAGTCGAGCATGCCTTCCGGTACCTGGCCATCGCGTGAAAGTACAACGATATGCTCGAACTTCACTTTGTCTTTGAACTTCTCATAGAGAGGCAGCAGATTGTCATCAATAACCAGCACCTTGTCTTCGGCGTGCCCGCATATGTAGCCAAGATCTTCAGGCCCGAGCCGGAGATTCAGCGTATGCAAAACCGCTCCCATAGCCGGAATGCCGTAATACAGCTCATGGTGCTGGTAATGATTCCAGCAAAAAGTCGCAACCCGTTCGCCATCCTTGATGCCGAGCCGCCTCAAGGCGAGTGCCAGTTTTTTGGTACGTTTTATCCAGTCTCCATAGGTGTAGCGGTGATAGGATTTGTCGGGTTGCCGGGTCACGATTTCCTGATTGCGAAAAAGCATTTCAGCCCGGCGCATGATAGCGTTCAAAGTTAATTGGAAATCCATCATTAAGCTTTGCATATCTTCCTCCATTGGTTTGAAATTGACATTGAAGTGAAACGTAAAACCTTTTGGACACAGAGAACACTGTGTATCACAAAGAACTCAGAGATTTTAGTTTATTTTTCTAATGATGCCATCTTTCAAAAATTTACCATTGAAATTTAGAAGTAAACCTGATTTTATATTCCTATGATATTATATGTGAAGGTTTGTTTTTTTTGCAAATTTTCTTTTAAGCCACCAATTGACACGGATTAAACATTGATAAAAACAAAGTTTAAAGTTTAAAGGAAAGATTCTTCATCAGATTAAAAATCCGTGTTTTATCTGTTTGAATCCGTGGCCTAATCTCTCTTATAGTTTACCTTGCGGCTCTGTCGCGGTAGGTAGATTCAAGTAATCCTTCTCCAAGCTCAAGATGAACCTGAATAGCTAAACCAAGGACTCTTTCAGAAAGAACATTTAATTCTTCCATGTCGGCCATCTCTGTTCTTCTAGTTTTTCTCTGTGAGTTCTGTGCTACTCTGTGTTCTCTGTGTCCTGTTTTTGCAGAAGTCTAAATGAAATTGAATTAAGACTCAGCACAGTATGGATTAAATACTTATTTAGCAAAAAAAGCAGCCAGTGCCTGGCGGTGCTCTTCTGATTTCAAGGCCTGCGCAAAAAGTTTCAATTCCGTCTCAATAACCTGGTCGAGCTTGTCAGGATGGCTGGAGGTCCTTATCAGGGCTTTGACATCCCGCAATGTTTTGGGCGGTAGCGCAACCAATTCCCGGCATTTCTGCATGGCTTTTGCATCGACTTCCGCATCTTCGCACACGGTGCTGACCAGACCAAATTGTTCAGCTTTTTCATTACCAAAAGACTCCCCGAGGAGAAGCACCTGGCTGGCCGGCACACGTCCGCCAATCGCCGGTAAAATATAGGTACTGCCAAACTCAGGCACAAGTCCCAGTTTCGTGAAGGGTAGGGAAAAAAGAGTCGACTTTCCGGAGACGACCACATCGCAGTGCAGCAGCAGCGTCGTTCCGATGCCAACGGCGGCTCCTTTAACCGCAGCCACCACCGGTTTCTTACATTCCAGCAGGAGTTTCATAAATCTGATAGAGGGCAGGTCGCGCAATTCAATGTTTCCCTGGTTGGCTGCAGCAAAATCCTTCAGGTCATTTCCGGCGCAAAAAGAATCGCCGGCGGCGTTGATCAAAACAGCCCTCACGGCCTCATCTTTGGCCGCTTCAATCAGTCCGTCACCCAGCAGTTGATACATCTCCATATTTATGGCATTTTTCTTCTCCGGGCGGTTGAGGGTCATGCTGAGTATGCCCGCTGTTTTTTTTATTAAAACTGGTTTGTTCAAGTTGGACCTCTCCTTTCGTTTTCCTATCGGTTTGCGTTTTCTTGAGGATGCTGCAATTATGCCTCCGGCGTTCTTAGAAATTTCATAGATTGCTGGTTTGTTATCCGTTACTCGTTATTCGTTAGTCTTGGAGATGTAATTGACGAATGGCGGATGACTCTTTAGGCGCATCTATTTTTTGTCGACCGCGCAAGGGTCGATAATTTTGATTGACAATCTCCAAATTTAGGAAGTCGATCCTCTTTTTGAAAATCGCGAATGGTAGGTCGCGTATTGTAAATCGTATATGTTGGAGTCCAGAATCTGATATACAATATATGATTGAATATCTCCGATTTAGGATCTAGAGTCAGCCCTTTTCTCTTCTCCATGTTGGCTTTTGGATCGCTATACTTTCACAAAAACCGAAACAAGCTCACTTTCTGTTCCGGCTTATCCGGGTTAGGTGTGAAGTTCAGATAAAAAAGTCGGGCATTAGCTCTGAATCCGCAACCTCTGCATACTGGCTGAAATCCGAGACGCCTTCTTCCCGCAAGACGTTTTCATCGATAAAGAAAGCGCCGGTACACTGCCGGCTATCCTTCATAAAAATCGCGTGTGCCGCATCGGCTATGATTTCGGGTTTGCGGCATCTCCTGTAGGCTTCGTCACCGCCAAGCAAGTTCATGATAGCGGCGGTTTGTATTGCTGTTTTCGGCCAGAGCGCGTTAAAGGCAACGCCTTCCTCTTTGAACTCACCAGCCATGCCAAGCACACACATGCTCATGCCATACTTCGCCATGGTGTAAGCCACATGCGGCGCGAACCAGCGGGTTTCCATATTCAATGGCGGTGAAATATTGAGAACGTGCGGATTTTCCGCCTTGAGCAAATGCGGCAAACAGGTTCGGGAAACCAAATAAGTACCGCGGGTGTTGACGCTATGCATGAGGTCGTAATGCTTCATTCCAGTCTTTAGGGTTCCGGTCGGCACAATCGCGCTGGCATTGTTGATCAGAATGTCAATTCCGCCAAAGGTTTTCACGGTTTCTTCGACAGCCGCATTGACCTGCTCCTCAAAGCGAATGTCTACGACTACGGCCAGGGCGTTGCCACCCGCAGCTTTCATTTCTTCGGCGGCGGTGTAAATAGTACCCGGCAGCCTGGGATGCGGCTTGGCTGTTTTGGCGGCAATCACAATGTTGGCGCCATCACGCGCGAGCCGCAGCCCGATCGCTTTGCCGATGCCGCGGCTGGCACCGGTGATAAAGATGGTCTTTCCATTCAGGTCAGTCATATTTCACCTCGATTTTAAAGAGTATTACCTGTGAACTTTTTCTTATTGCGTAAAAAGTAAATGCAATGACGCGAAGCAAATGTCAATAACGTCAGTAAGTCATTTAGCTCATTGGCTTTCAACATCATTATTTAGAACAACGAATAACAACCCCTTTTAATGACAGCGAAGCTTGTGATTTGCGGCTTCGCCCGCCAGTGGCTGCGAATCCTATACGGTTTTAATAATCAACTTGCCAAAATTTTCACCGGAGAAAAGCATCAACAAAGCTTCCGGAAAAGTCTCGATGCCTTCAACGATATGTTCTTTTGATTTGAGTTTTCCTTGAGCTAACCAGGCTCCCATTTCTTTGGCGGCTTCTTTGTAACGCGAGGCGAAATCAAAGACGACAAACCCCTCCATACGGGCCCGGTTGATCAGCAAAGACAGATAATTTTTCGGTCCATTAATCCCTGTGGTGTTATTGTACTGAGAGATGGCGCCGCAGATAGGAATGCGTGCGCCGCGGTTGATTCGGGACAAAACGGCGTCCAGAATGTCGCCACCCACGTTGTCAAAGTAAATGTCCACCCCTCCGGGGCACTCCTTCTGCAAGCTTTTTTGTACATCCTGCGATTTGTAGTCGATAGCCGCGTCGAAACCAAGATCGTCAACCAATAAAGCGCACTTCTTTTCACCGCCGGCAATACCGACCACGCGGCAGCCTTTGATTTTAGCGATTTGGCCGACGAGTGAACCCACTGCCCCTGCGGCTCCCGACACGACCACGGTGTCGCTTTCTTTCGGCTGCCCTATTTCAAGCAGACCGAAGTAGGCCGTCATGCCCGGCATACCGAGCGTACTCAAGTAAAGCGGCAGGGGCGCAAGGCTGCTAGCTATTTTAATCACTCCTTGGCTATTGGAAATGGCGTAGCGCTGAACACCGAACATACCGGTCACGTGCTCGCCCACTTTGAATTCTGGATGATTTGAGGTGACGACTTCGCCGACGGCGCCTGCGCGCATCACCGCGCCGATAGCAACTGGCTCAATGTACGATCTGGCGGCATTCATCCAGCCGCGCATCGCCGGATCGAGTGAAATGTAAAGCACTTTGACGAGGAATTCTCCGTCGCCCGGTTCAGGGACAGGCGATTCCCTGAATTGCCAATCGCTTTTTTTCGGCAAGCCCAGGGGACGTGCAGCGAGAAGATATTGTTGATTGGTCATTTTTTGCAGCCTACCTTTTCAGATTAAAAATTTACCAACTATGAGAGGAACGAAATATTATAGAATTTATTCTGAATCCGAAATCTAAACCCGGCTAGTGGTTAAATAAATATGCCGCCCCTACGGGGCTGAAGCCGTGCTGGGTTAAAAATGTCTATAAACATCACACCACTACGTGGTTCGGATAGTGTCAGAGTTAAGCGAAGCGGTCAACCAACAGCCAACAGCCAAACAGCTAAAAACCAATAGCTGAATAATTAAATGAGTTCATATATCCTATCCTTGTCAACAGCGGTACCAGCCAGGGTGGCACAAGCGCGAACTCCATGAATCAGGTTGGCAAACCGTTCATCCCGGGTGTGCCCTTTTTGGTAGCGTGCATAAATTTGCTGAACAATGACGGCCAGCTTGAAAAGGCCGAAGACAAAATAAAAGACCGGATTGGCGACTTCGAGGCCGCTTCTTTCCTGATAGCGATCCACCAGCTGCATCCGATTCATGTTGCCGGGTAAAGCGGTCGGTCCAAAAACCAAAGGGGCGGGTTCGTCTTTCTCCGCCCAGTAGCTGAGCGTGGTGGCAAGATCCATCAACGGATCGCCAAGCGTGGCCATTTCCCAATCGAGAACGGCGACGATCCGGGTTAAATCCGCGGGGTCGAGTACGACATTGTCATACTTGTAGTCATTATGAATCAGAGCAGCGCTCATTTCGGCGGGCATATTGTCCGCCAGCCAGGCCATCACCTGGTCAATCTCTGCAATCTCATCGGTTTGAGCGTTTCGGTAACGCCGGGTCCAGCCGGTTACCTGACGTGCGATATATCCTTCGGGCCGGCCCAGTTCCGACAAACCGGCGGCGGCGAAATCGACCCGGTGCAGCTCGACCAGGTTATCGACGAATGATTCGGACAGGCGCTTCATGAGTTCCGGGGATAAATCAAGACCTTTTGGCGGCTGCTTGCGCAGGATCACGCCCTGTACTCGCTGCATCACATAAAAGGGGGCGCCGATAACCGACTCGTCTTCGCAGTAGAGCAGAGGTCGCGGCACTTTTGGATAAACAGCGATTAAATTCGACAGCACGTGGTGCTCACGGCCCATATCGTGTGCGTTCTTGATATTCGCGCCAAATGGCGGCCGCCGCAAGACCCATTCTTGCTTACCGAAACGGAGCAGATAAGTTAAATTCGAAAACCCGCTGGGAAATTGCTGGATTTCGAGCTTGCCTCCAGGCTCCGGAAGCTTGTCGTTTAAATACGCTTGCAGTGGACCAAGATCGAGCTCTTCCCCTTTTCGAATAGAGGTTGCCTGGTCTCTGATTTCAGAGGACATACTTTACTTTCTATTGAACTAAAATACGCGTGTGGCCATTAGCTGTTGGCCTTTGGTTTTTTGATTTTTTTTGAATTTGCGTCGTGAGTATCATTTCACCCTTTACTAACATTTCTCACTTCAAAAAATGGATGTATATGTTTATTATATAAAGACTTAATCGAATATCGGGGTAGAGGCTGGCGAAAATAACATATTTTGTCTTTATTGAACTTAGGAATCCTTTGCCAAAGCCAATGTCCACGTGAGCATAAATACTTAAGATTTAGCCTCAAACTGAAGTGAGAAATGTTAATTAACTAATTGAATCTTATTGCCCAAAAGCCAATCGCTTTATTTAGGTAGAAGTCGTTTTGGCTCAGTTAAACAAAGAGCAAAAGATGATAAATACCCTTATCAGCAGGCTAAAAGCCAACAGCTGAAAACCAACGGCCAATCGCAATCGCTTGTTAATCTATATGAATTTTCCGTTTCAAAATTCTTTACAAAAGCTGTGGAAAAGTAAGTGGCCTTTCGGCGGAATCGTGGCGTTTCTTGCTGTGCTCCTTACGTTAGTGCT
>SMXC01000030.1 GCA_004356825.1 Caldithrix sp. | reverse complement strand
TTGTAAAAAAAGTCGCACCCTAATTTGTGAAAGTTACCAAGTGCGACTGCAATTTTCAAAATATCACCGTGGAAGCCCTCTGCTTTATAAATGATTGTTGCATGTACCATAATTGTGCCGACACCATCTACATCGAGTTCCGTAAAATTAAATTGTTTCAAGAACCGAACTCGTGCCTCATGAATGAAAGATAAAATTTTATCGTTACCAAGATGGCCAGCATAATTTATATCACTCACCTGCACCCTGATTTCGGTCTCAAACATAAATGTTTTCGGGAGTTTGAGTTTTGGTCTCATTCTTTAAGAAAAGTGTTGGTATATTGTATTCAAGAAAAATTAAAACAGTTGGCTCATTGCATAAAATTGGCATAAATAACAGACGATACAATCGTAGCGTAAGATCAGATCTCCATCCAAACGAAAAGCGAGAAGAAAGAGGAAGAGGGAAGAAAGACGCCGATACACCCCGCTCCTTCGCTTTTCGCTCATCGAATTTCTTTGGTGCGCCAGGGCATGGTAAAAAGTACTCCGATTTATGCAAAGAGGTACTGAGCTAATCGCCAGTCGGTTTAATAGTGCCTTTTTCAATCATCAGAACCACAGTTTTTTCTGGTGCCCCGGGTGCAATGCCGGACGCCCTTCGGGACGGTGTATCCTTGCTGGGGGCCAAGACAGATCGTTTCACTCTCTACATCAATGAGAAGCTTACCTTGCAAAACAAAGAAGAATTCACATCATGCTTGTGCCAATGAAATTCACCCTGTAGAATTCCCAGACGAACCACTGACTCATTGACCTGGCACAAAGTCTGGTTGAACCACTTTTCTTTGCAAGCAGCAACCATATCTGGGATATCGATAAGTTGAGAATAGCCGAATTTAGTATCCAGATTTATAGTGTAATTGTTTTTTGAATTCATGTCACTTTTTCCTATTCTTATTCCAAAAGCGGCAGCTCATAACAGGCGGCTTCCCGGTTATTCCGAACCAGTAAATAAGGTCCGGCCAGAGCCGGGTTATTCCAAGTTTTACCTTGTATGGCGGAAAAATGCGCGATTTCTTTGTGCTCCCGCGGATTGGCTTCCACTAAAACCACATCGCCCTTTTCAGTTGTGATGAGAAGCAAGTCACCCACCAGAATCATTTGCCCATGACCATAGCGGCCTCTTTTCCATTGACGCTTGCCTTCTTTCAAATCTATGCAGGCCAAAATGCCATCGTCCAGGCCATAAATAAATTCACCCACCGCAATGACATTGGAAAATTTGGCTTTCATGCGGTTACTTTTCCACAAAAGAGTGGCAGAGAGGGTGCTGTTTGCAGCCATGTTAATTCCTATAAGTTTGCTCCCGACTCCATATCCGGTTGTTATAAAAACCCTGTCTCCTGGTAGCACGACCGGCTGGGCGACTCTCTGGGTGTCCCCTGACCAGGGGAATTCCCACAAAATCTTACCGGAACCCGGGGCATGAGCTGTCACGTGCTCCCAATTGAAAATCAGAATTTGGCGAACTCCGGCAATCGTGGCAATTAGAGGCGAACTATAACCCGCTTGATCGTCCCCTGATGACCAGAGTTGCTCACCGCTGTCTTTATGATAAGCAATGAGTGAATGACCGTCTGTGCCTCCAGCGCTTACCACAACCAAACTGTCAAGGACTAAAGGCGAGCCCGCCATTCCCCATTCCTTGACTTTTGCATTGTTTTCCGCAAGGATATTTCTTCGCCAAGCGAGTTGGCCGTCTTTTAAATTAAGACAATTGAGGATGCCTGTCGCACCTAAAGTGTAAACGTTATTCCCCGAAATTGTTGGTGTTGCTTTAGGGCCAATACCGCCGACAAAAGCTACCGAATCAAAGCGTGCTTTGTCGCTGTGCTGCCACCGGGTTTTACCCGATTTGAGGTCGTAGCAAACGACCATCTCGTTATCATCACGCTGTTCCTGGGTGACGGCGAAATCCCCTGCGACAGCAAATGACGAAGCCCCCTCTCCGATGGGCTGTTTCCATAGCTGTTTCGGCAGATGAGTATTCCAATCAGCATTTAACTGGGTTCCTCTGATTTTGCCATTCCGTTCAGGCCCAAGAAATTGCGGGTAGCTGAAAGCTGGGGAGGTAAAAAGATTGTCCGTTTCTGAATCGGTGTTTATATCCATGATTTCGGTTTGAAAAGACTTTTCAGCCCAACGCCACCCAAAAGTGGGGACCAGGTCGCCGGTGAATTCTTTGAAGGGAAATAAAAAGAAAAACAAGGCTAATAAAACGACCAAACCGGCTAGGGTTGTCAAGCGAATTTTCCAACGCAGGCGCGACAGTAATAGCAGCCAGAAAACGAGTAAAAGCAAAGTGATGACTTGAACGGCCAAAGTGCCCAGCACTTTCTGTTGACGAATTGAATCAAAAACTATCCAAATCCAGCTGACGACTCCCGCATCCAATAAAAAAATGATAGCGGCCGCCCACCAGCGAATTCGAGAATTATTCGGTTCTGAATTTGTGCCCATAAAACATGCCTTTTGAAATAAAATTTTATTAACCTGAATTGTTCACCGTAAAGGTGGCAGAGAAGAGATAGACTTAGTAATAACAATCAGTTACAATCATATAAATTAAAGTCTTTTTGTCTTTATCTTTTACTTCTTTAAAGCCAGGGATTACTCCTTTAGTCATATAAAAACAACTCGGCGCCTTTATGTACTCCGTGGCTGATGAATTAACTGAGTTAATAGTTGAGTGACTGTAAATTTAAATAATTAAACCATGTTTGTCAACGGATTAGCGCTCATATAAAAAGTTTTGGATAGAAACCGGATTGTTGAAAAAAAGCCGTCAACACAATGGCGGACGGCTTTGGAGGGAGGAGGAAAACAAGTATTAATTTAACTGTGCATTGCTAAAGTATCTAATGTGTGTTAATAATAATTTTTTCAGCCTCAATTCCTAAATTTATCAAATAGGTTTTCACCGCGTTGGCCCGCTCGAAAATCAATTCATTTGTTGATTGATTTTCATTGCTAACCCCCAAAAGTTCAAGCTCTTCATCGGGATGAGTATCTAAATAACGGTAGATTTCATGAAGCTGCTTTCTGGATTTGGCTGACAGGGTTGCAGTCCCTCTTTCAAAATAGATCCCGTTGGTAAATTGATCGAGTGGCGTATTCTGAATTGTTTGAATAATCTTAGATTCAACATTCTTGTCTCCAGTTAGCGGCTCTTGATTAAAATCCGTCCCGGAAAGATTTTCGCTGTTGGTCTTTTTCCCGGTCTTGAAATAATGAACCAGTCCAATCAAGCCATGGAAAAATCCGTCATTGCCGCCCTGGTTTATCGCATCTAATTCATCGACTCTTGTGATATTATAATTACCCATCGTATTTATCGCCCATCGTTTTCCAGTGAATAGTTCGAATCCAGCCCCAATTTGCACAGCGCTCTGCCACGCTGAAATTGGCGAGCCGTTATTCCGAAAGAGCTGCTGACCGGCTCCGTCCTTTGTTGTATAATGAAATCTTGTCAGGCCAAGAGATACAAAAGGCCTGAAATCATTATTTGGCAAGATAAAAAACGTGCCCAACAAGGAAGCGCTTAAGAGATTCGTCTTAATGGCATTAAGGCCAGTTGTCATCTGTCCATAAATTGCCGTGGCAGTGAAGGAAAAACTTGGAATCGGACCATACTTAAGCATTAAACCGCCGGTAAGCCCCATATGTGTATTCTCAATATCGCCCTGTAGTTTTGAACCGCCAACCAAAACGCCAACACCAAATTCGGCGTTTTTCAATTGTGCATTCAGAAATACAGCACGACTCAGCAAGAGAATGATAATATAGAAAACTATCCTTGTCCTCATCGCTAATCTCTCCTTGTTGCCTCTTCACCACCCCCTATTAAATTATCGACATTTTAAAGAAATTATCAAATAAAAAAAGATTGACATCCGTACAAAAAAATGTTACATTTGCTTTAATTTTACAGATACGAATTACTGAACTTTGAGCTAGGAGGACTAACTTATGCAAATTAAGGAAGAAAAACATGATGATGTAACGGTGATCACTCTTAAAGGTAAGATGATGGGTGGACCTGAAACTTTGGCGGTTCACGAAAAAGTCAAGGAGTTAGCTGAAAATAAGGATAGCAAAGTGGTTATAGATTTAAGCAAAGTAAAGTGGATGAACAGCTCTGGTCTGGGAATCCTGATAGGGTGCATGACGACTCTCAAAAATGCCGGGGGTGAACTAAAATTAGCCGCCGTTACAGAAAAAGTTCAAAGTCTGTTCATGATCACCAAACTCGTTACAATTTTCGATACCGAGGATGATGTCGAAATTGCGATAAAAAATTTCCAATAAGCTTTTGCATTTTTCAATTTAACATCACTGCACGATTACTCTAAGGGAAGGTTACAATGCAAAATCTTAGATCTTGTGCCACATTGCCAGTTCTCCTTTCTTGAATATTAGTTTTAAATTATTACCTTATACTCAAAGTAAAGCCCGCTCTAAGTTAAGGATTTTAAAGCTCCAAAAAAATGATTCCCTCAGGTGAGTTTCGCTACCTGACAAACTAATCTTATATTTTTAAAAGCTTCAAAGGAAAAGGGGTTTATTATGCTAAGATGGGGAGGCTCACTTTTTTTATTTTTTTTGACTACTATTTTATCTGGTAGTAATCTGTTTTCCCAAACTAACAGCGTTAACCGGGATCATGATGCCATTATCATCTCAGGGGAAATGTTAGCCACTTTTGACGGCGCACTGTTGAGTGAACTATTTTTATATTCATTTGACGAACAATCCAAGACTTTTACTCAAATTCCGTTCCAATTTGATGAGCGTGATATATCCGGCAGTTTTTTTATCACAGACGACGGCCTTTTGGATGATAACGATGAACTGGTTTTTATGGCTTCGGATCTCGGCGATAGGGATCCAGCCGACCCGCCTGCAGCGCCAGGCAATTGGTTAACTGATGTTATTTCGATGACCAATCCGCGCGTAGAAATTTCCGCAACCGATGTCCTGGGCTCTCCTGCTCTTAGTAAGAGTCAAGCCCTGGCCCAGGGCTGGGCTTATTTATTTCGTTCCAGTTCTCTGATCAAAGAATTTACGGAAGATTATGTAACATACACAGAGCC
>SMXC01000029.1 GCA_004356825.1 Caldithrix sp. | reverse complement strand
ATTCGGTTTAAATTGACCTTGACCGAGGATACACCAACTATAAAAACATATTTTGAGGATCGATGGGCTGATTTAGCCGACTACCGTTTGCTGTCTTTGGAATCCAGCTTGAGTTTCATTGCTTCCCTTCATGAGCGCTGGGTGATTTTACTGCGCTCACTTGACAGGAATGATTTGTCAAAAGAGTTTATGCACCCGGACTCAGGCCGGGTAGATCTGGCGCGCAATATAGGAATTTATGCCTGGCATGGCCGGCATCATTTGGCTCATATTACCAGCTTGATTGAACGAATGAGCTGGAAATAAAATAGCGCGAATCATTCATTAAGGAAAGAGACAGAGATTTAAGAGGATCGAGGATGGAAGATTGAGGATGGAAATAACTAATCAAAAACCTCAATTCTCTATCTTCTATTCTCTATCTTCTATTCTCTATTCTCCTGATTTTTCTTTTGAAACAATCCTAACTATTTCAAGCTGGCTTCCGATTCCTGTAATAAACTTATTTGTAGGGATCAGATCTAATGAATTGGCAAGGACGCCTTATTTTCTGCCTGGTTTTCGGGTTTACAGTTTTGATGGGTAAAAACGGCTTTACTCAGGAAGAATTCAGCCAGAAAGTTTTGCTGAAAGACTCGAAGAGAATACTAAAATCTCGAAAGCAATCCAGCGATTGGTTATACAAATCGCTGGCCGTAAATTACGTTGCATTAAACACATTGGATTTGATCACAACATTCTATAGTTTGGACCGCGGGGCGAAAGAAGCGAATCCAATCGCGAGGGCTTTTATTAAAAATCGACCTTTGGCAATCCTTATCAAAGGAGGTGTTACAGGTGGAGTATTGTTTGCCCTGGCGCAAGTTAAAAAAGAAAATAAAAAAGCCGCTCAAATTACGCTTGGGGTCTTAAATATAATGTACGGCCTGGTGCTGCGAAACAATATCGCCGTCATCTTGACGCTGGAGAAATAATCAACCCGGCAGCATTCGGATGTACTGCATCTTCACCGGATAATTCCACTCTCTAAATCTTCTCATTTCAGCCAGTCTTTGATGAGACGGGATAGCATCAAGGTAACGAACATATTTTTCACCTAAGCAATTGGTCTCCTTGTAGCGGGTGCTTAGCCGATCGGAATCGTATGTAAAATTAGCGCGTTCAAAAAGATGGTGCCGCAGCCAGAGTTTGTCGAATTTTTCCAGTTTTTTTGAAGCGTTGAAATAAGCCAAAAAGAATTTGAGAATCTGGTAGGTATCTATTTTGGCTAAAAGTTCCAGGTCTCGGATAAATTCCTCGGTCTCGATTTCTTTTTCTCCTGCCAGGAATTTTAGCGCGGTGTGAGTTCCGTGATTGATTTCTTCAATGAAAACCATGAAGGGGTAGATGTTTTTTTCATGTAATCCTTTGCGCGGATCATATTTTTCTAATCTGGAAATGATGGTTTTGGAAAAATAAATAGCCAGATAAAGTTTTCCTTCTAAGATTCTGAAAAACAGTCTGGCGTTGTCGGATAGCTCAAAGCTTTCTTTGCATGAGACTTTTCGGAGATCCTGGAAACGCCCGGTGCCGATGATGAACTCCTCAAGGTTAATCCCGCTTGATTGCCGGTAAGTTCGTTCCGTGAGCTGTTGTAATTCTTTTAACAGGGACATGGATGGTCTCAAGCCCCATAAGTGTTGTTATTCTGCTTACCAAAGAAAATTTGCCGAAGCATTTTGTCCATACTATCCCGCCCGTTTTGAATGTCAACATAGTTATCCACCAGGTTATTCAGAGCGATTCTGACATGCCGAAATCTGTCAGCTAAAGTCGCCAGAATTTTAACCTGGCTGTATTTAATCGCCAGTCGGTGTTGGGAAGCCCAACGATAACTGCTTTTGCCCATTTTTTCGTAGTATTCGAAACCAGGCGCCCTTCTGCCGTAAGTTGATTTTTGATAAATAGCGTCGGGAAAGAACCCGGTCATAAAAAGCGCATAATTTCCCAGATGACTTCGAAGGAAGAATGCTTCGAATGAGGATGCTTCCACAAAGTCGCTCATAATATCCACCAGGTAATCATACGACTTGGAGTGATTTTGTGAGATGGTATGGGAACGCTTAGCGCTGCAAAATGTGGCTAACATGCAGGCAATGTAATCGGTAATCTCGCGATCGTCGATATCGTTTTCCAAAAAGGTTTTTCGGGCTAAAACATAAAAATAGAGGTAGGGAGAAATTTTGCTGATGCCGGACTTGCGGACAACATTCTGAAAGAGCTCTTTTTGATCAAGAATCTGGTCGCGGCTTTCCGCATCTGTTAAAAGCTCTGCGAGGGCAACTTTGTTTTTAGAGTCCTTTGCAAGTGAATTAACGATAAAAGCAAAATCATCAGCATTGAATTTGTCTCGACAATTGGCTCTAATCACTTGAATCACCACCTTTGGTTGATTAACAGTTCAGAATCTTCGTGGCCTTTTTAGTTATAACAACACTCTTGCCCGGAGTATAATTGCAATTTAAATGGAGTTATTGCCTCCTGGTTATATTATCGGCCACTTCGACTGTGAACTTACTTTAATAATAAACCCAAACGGAGATAAATGCGAAAAAAGCGATGCTTCGCCTTGAAATATCATAAGTCATAAGAGGGGGTACTGGAATATCTTGATTTTTCTGAGCCATATTCCTATATTTGTGCGATTTTCATAAAATAAATAACCTTCAAATGCTCGCAAGTCTCAAACGCCTAACCAAACATTCCGCGGTTTACGGTCTGGGGAATATCGTCACTCGGCTCGTGACCTTTCTTCTGCTTCCGCTTCACACCAACCAGCTCAACACAAACGACTTTGGCGTCCTGGCAATTGTCTACATGTTTATAGCGCTCATGACCATTGTTTACACCTACGGAATTGACGCGGCATTTTTACGCTATTTTATTTTGAGCGATGACCCGAAACAAAGGAAAAGAGTCTTCAGCACCGCCTTCTGGGCAGTACTCGTTGTTGCAGGCGCTTTGACACTATTGATTTACCGCAACGCGGGTTTTTGTTCAAGTGCGCTAATTACACAAGGCAATTACGCCCACTTGATTCGACTGTCCAGTTTTATCCTTTTGTTCGACGCCTCGGCATTCTTACCCTTTTTATTTCTGCGGGCTGAAGAAAAATCCGTCACTTTTATTCTGCTGAAGTTTTTAAATGTGATCACCAGTGTTTCATTAAATGTTTATTTTGTGGTGATTTTAAAAAAAGGGCTCACCGGAATATTGCTGGCGAATGTCTGGACCTCCGGCGTGACTTTTTTGATGGTTATGTTCATTCTAATCCGGCACGTCTCACTGCAATTTAGCTGGGCTGATTTTAAAGAGCTGCTCAAGTTCGGGCTGCCATACCTGCCTTCCGCTTCATCCGTTGTTTTGCTGGATTTAATTGATCGATACATTTTGGAAAAACTGGTTGGACTTGGAGAAACCGGCATTTACAATGCTGGCGTAAAACTTGGGTTGATAATGACCTTGCTGGTCGCTGCTTTCAGGTTCGCCTGGCATCCGTTCTTTCTCACCACTTCCAAACAGGAGGATGCAAAAGAAATATTCGCTAAGATTCTAACTTACTTTGCCACAATTGGCGCCTGCCTTTTCTTAACCGCCTCATTTTTTATCGATCAGCTGGTGCAATTTGATTCTTTTGGCGTTAGCCTCATCGATGAAAAATATTGGCGGGGTACAAAGGTGGTGCCCCTCATTTTACTTGCTCAGCTAATTTATGGCGTTTATGTGAATTTTGTTGTGGGCATCCACTTGAAAATGAAAACAAAGTTCCTGCCACTCATAACCGGGGCCGGACTTGCAGTCAACATCGCGGTAAATTTATTCTTAATTCCAAAATTCGGCATGATGGGAGCCGGTTATGCCAAGGTCGCCGGCTACATTGTAATGAGCGGGTTTCTTTATTTCGTTGCGCGGCGCTATTACCCGATTCCGTATGAATTTGGCCGCCTGCTTAAATTGATAGCGGTGGCTTCCGTGGTGTTTTATTTTGGATACACGGTTCAAGGTTCCTGGGAAATTTTATTAAAGCTGGGACTTCTGTTGAGTTTTCCAGTCCTGTTATTTTTGACTGGGTTTTTTGAACGCCGGGAATTGAATAAATTGAAGATGATTTTGAGCCGAAAAAAATCTATTTAGTTGGCTTAATTCATAAATTCATTCAAAAAAGAGCTTGATTAAGTCATAGAAATCGCTAAGACGCTAAGAATATATAAGATATGATAAGTTTTGTTTTCAAGCAGAGTTTTACTGAAATAACTGAAGAATGAATTAATTTTCTACTTCTTAATACTTTGCCTCTCTTGTCCTTGCGGTTTATACTATTACTCTGAAAGACTTTGTTTTTTTAACAATAATATTGCAAAGCGTTCTCTACTAAGATTCCTGCCAAACGTGAAAAGAAAAACTTGAAAGATGTGTGTTTTTCCGTTTCACGTTTTACGTTTTACTTGCGCTCTAGTGCTTTTAGGAATGATTCAGGTTAATTAGAAAATGCAGTTTTTCTCAAAAATATCACCACACAAATATATTTTTGCGATCTTAGGATTGGCATTTGCCCTCAGGTTTGTTGGAATTTGGTACGGCCTGCCGTCTCTTTATAATTCCGATGAACCGACGATAGTGAGCCAGGCGCTTAGTTTTGGCACCAGGAAGTCCCTCGAACCCACTTTTCTTCAATATCCGACCCTTTATTTTTACTTTCTGTTTTTTATTTATGGGATCTATTTTGGAATTGGTTTTATCCTGGGGATTTTCAACTCGATTCTTGATTTCGGAGCTTCGTTCTTCCTTGATCCCGGCGGGTTATTTTTGGTCGGGCGGTTTCTCAGCGTAGTACTCGGGACTTTTTCAGTTTGGGTAATTTTTCGTCTGGGTCAACGCTTTTTTTCAAAAAATGTGGCTTTGATTTCCTCCCTAATTCTGGCCGTAAGTTTTATTCACGTCAGCCGCTCCCATTGGATCTTGGTCGAAGCGGGTTTAGGACTGATGTGCGCATGGGCGCTTTATTTGATTTTAAAATATTATGAAAAGCCAACCATCAAAGCGAATGTTTTTGCCGGCCTGGTTTGTGGACTGGCCATTTCAACGAAATATAATGCCGGATTTATTCTCATCCCTTTGCTGCTGTCTTCAATTTTCATTTATAAAAAGAACGTTCCAAAATTATTTAAGAACCTTTGCCTCAGTGTAGTTACTCTTGTCTCTGGCTTTCTTTTAGGCTCCCCATACTGGATTTTTTCTTTTTCATCTTTTTTTGATTCTACTTTTAAGTATACATTTTCTCATGTGACTCATGGTGTTGTCGGGCATATAACCGACATCCCTTTTGTCTGGCCCTTTTGGGAACTCGTTTCTAATGATTGGACTCTTGGCTTTCTCTTGATCGCAGGATTTGTTTATGTTTTATTTACAAAGGAGAAGAAACAGATTCTCCTCGTATCCTTTGCACTGCCAACATTTTTATACGTTGGCAGCTGGAGCAGCGCCGATGTGCACTATCTGATTCCAATTTTCCCCGCTTTGGTTCTTCTGGCTGCGGTTTTCTTAAACGACATTTTGCGTTCTATTCGAAATAGAAATTTAAAAATTTTATTTGTCATACTTTTGTTTGGTTTGCCATTTGCAAAAATCTTGTACTATGATTTTGTTCTGACTCAAAAGGACACCCGCGCCTTTGCCGAAGATTGGTTTGAATCCAATGTTGCAGCAGGGAGTGTTATTGGCTATGAAAATTACGTCTACGGCCCGAACCTTTTTGATCCGGCGCGGTTTTTTAAAAATAAAGCACACAGCCAGTTCCTGCCTTTGGAATTGCGGGAAAGATTAGTTGAAGCAAGTTTGCGACGCAAAACTTACAACTTGTTTAATTTTCGTAAAGATGTGAAGCGGGCCGGCCTTTCAGAAAACATTAAATTTAAAAATCCCTATTTTCGGGAGCTATTGCTGAACCGCTTGCCGAAACTCTCGACGTTGAAAAAACAGGGAGTTGAATTTATTATTGCCTCCAGCGATACTTACCAACATTATTTCAAAAAGCGGCCGCCGAAGAAAGGCACGCCGGTTTGGCTCAGTTTTCAAAACGGGCGCGCTTTCTATCAAAGCATTTTCACTTCCGATGAATTGGTTTTAGTCAAGGAATTTCAACCGGAATTCCCGAATTTAGGGCCCACTATAAAAATTTATAAATTTAAAGTTGAATGACCAGTTTTGCCGTGGTAAAATAATTTTCGCTGAGTATGCCGAATTCACCGGCATCAAATATATTTAAATCAATACCCTATGGGAATTGCTGAATGATGAAAGAATATTCTCTATAAACGGCTCTTGATGAGACCATAAGGTGTTTTGGTTCTAAATGCACAACTGTATAGTGAAAATGAATTCGGCGGGCTTCGGTGACTTGGGCGCCATTCGATGGGAGAATTATTTTGGTTTTTGCAACCCGCAATCAAATTAGACTGTGAAAAAACAGACCCTGCCTTTAGCTTACCCTTTTGATTGGAGCGGGCTTGAAAACTTCGATTATCCATTAGACGCAAACGGCATTCCGCAAGTTTATATGGGTAAAAAGCTTGGCCTAAAGTATAATCCCATCACCATCGCCCAGTACGGTTTGTTCCATCTACAAAAGTATGGCGCTTCAAATGATGAAAGTGAGTTAACCATTGCTCAATCTGCCGCGGCCTGGCTGGTTGAAAATTTCAGAGATTGGCGAAGAGATATTGGCGCCTGGGTTTATGACTATGATTTAGAATTTTACGGCCCCAAAGCGCCATGGGTTTCCGGAATGGCTCAAGGCCTGGGCATTTCACTTTTGCTCAGAATACACCAACTCGCAGCGGATGATCAGATTCTTGAAATTACCCAAAGAGCGTTTCGAGCTTTTTTGCATCCGGTTTCAGAAGGCGGCGTGACAGCCTGCTTCCCGGATGGCTCACTGATTTTTGAGGAATTTACCACGGAGCCGCCGTCTTTGGTGCTAAACGGTTACATCTTTGCTCTGTTAGGAATTTTGGATTATGCCATCTTCTGGCAGAATTCCGAAGCGCAGGATTTATTCCAGGTCGCGACTCGTGGCTTGATAAAAAATCTCCATCGCTACGACACCGGCTATTGGAATTTATATGATCTTCACCTGACTCGCCGCCTGGCTTCTCCGATGTACTTAAAAGTGCACGTGCAATTGCTGCGGATTTTAGCAGAACTGACCGGCGAGTCAGTCTTCACTGCGACCGCTGAGAAATGGCAAAGATACTTGTCGAGTCCAATCTGTCGGTTCAGGTGGTTGACAGGTAAGGTTCTGGAAAAGATCCGGCTATATTTTTCATAGGTTCTGAGTTTTTGCAACAGGCTGTACTCGAGAGGTTACTTCACCGAACCCATTAAGTTGCGGAGACCCCTTCGTTAACCTCCGCACCGATCTGATTTTTGCTAACTTTCATCAATAAGTCAATCCGGAAACACATCTTGCGGTTTTTTAAGTTGTAAATGTAATGAAAAGTCTTAACTTATTTAACCTGTTGTGAGATTTCTTAAGAACCAGTGTAATGATTCCTAAACAACCCTGGCAATATCACCCAGTGTTAGCGTGTTCAGGGGTTAAAGTGTTAAGGTGTTTGAGTGCTAAAGTGTTTACGTATTTATTAAGTTTATTAATTTCAATATATTAGCACCCTGAACACTCGAACACTCGAACACTCAGGCGCTTTACCCGCATTGCAACGTTATTTCGAAAACGCTCTACTGTTGCACTGTTTTATAATGTCAGCTGATGTCAGATAATTTATTAATCGAGGGAACTGTTGGACCGGGAAAATCCAATTTTTAAGCAAAAACCGCTGAATTTTGCTCACCGTGGTTTTACAGCTTCTGCGCCTGAAAACAGCATGGCTGCATTCAAAGCCGCTATTGAGTTAGGTGCGCATGGAATTGAATTGGATGTACGAACCTGCAAAACCGGTGAGTTGGTGGTTTTTCATGATCCCACTCTGGGCCGCATGACAAACGGTCGGGGATTTATCAAAAATAAGACACTTGCAGAGTTAAAAGAGTTAAGAATCAAAACTCACGACGGCATGACCGGGGAGCAGCTACCAACTCTCAAGGAAGTCATCGAGCTTATTGATGACAGAGCGCTTTTGAATGTCGAGATAAAAACCAACGGTCTGCCAAAGAACGGTATTGAAAACAAGGTAGTGGAAGTTTTGCGTCACTACGGTATTGAAGACAAAACCATCATTTCCTCTTTCAACCCTTTGGTTATGCGAAGAATTAGTAAAATTGATAATCAACTTTTAACCGGACTTCTGATTGATAAAAGTTTCAAAGTTCGCCGTGCAGAAATTCTCTTAACAAAATTTTCCGGGGCCAAAGCCATTCACCTTGAAAAAAGTCTGGCGAAAGAAACATTTATTAAAAAAGTCCAGACTTTGGGTTTTTATTGTATCGTTTGGGGCGTAAATGATCCCGCTGCGATGGAGCGACTTACAAACATGGGAGTTGAAGCCATTATTACCGATAAACCTGACCTTTTAAAAAACATCAATGTGAGCTTGCAGTATGCGTAAAATTTTAATACCTCTATTTGTTTTAATTGTCTTACCCTCGTTTGCTTTAACACAAAGTAAACCTGCCAATTCTCTGAAATACCTATGGCCTACCGATGCCAGTAAATATTTGACTTCTGTTTTCGGTGAATACCGGGCGCGGCGTTTTCATACCGGCATAGATGTAAAAACCTGGGGCAAAACAGGGTATAAAATTTTTGCAATTCGTTCCGGATATATCTTGCGAGTGTCGGTTTCGCCCGGTGGATATGGCAAGGCTCTCTACTTAAAGCTCGATACCGGTGAAACGGCGGTTTATGCGCATCTTTCAAAGTTCAGCGATAAAATTCAAAAGCTTGTTGAGAGAGAACAGCAGCGCCTGGGAAAATACCGCGTTAATTTATATTTGAAGAAGGATCAAATATCTGTGTCTCAAGGCGATGTCGTCGCATACTCCGGGCAGACCGGGATCGGCGCGCCTCATCTGCACTTTGAAATTCGAGATGCCAATAATGTCCCTTTAAATCCGCTTTCAAAGGGGTATCAAATTTCGGATAGAGTCAAGCCGATTGTCCGAAGAGTCAGCTTCAGCCCGCTGGATGTGGATTCCGAGGTGAACGGTGATTTTAAGCCGGTCGTTGTGACGCCGCAGTGGATTCGCTCCGGAGAGTATGTTATAAAGGAGCCAATTTCGATATGGGGCAACGTCGGAATTGCGGTTCGGTGCTTTGATAAAGGGGTGAGTTCGTTCAGCGGCTATGGTGTTTACAGTCTAAAACTGTTCGTGGATGATGCTTTGCGTTTTGAGTATTCATATGATAAACTGTCGTTTCAAAAAAACCGCATGGTTGAACTTGAAAGAGACTATCGACTTTCCCGGCGTCAGTTTGGTCGGTTTTATAAATTGTACAAGGATAAGTTCAACACGAAATCCTATTACCGGCCGAATAAACTTTGGGCGGGCGTTCTCAAAAGCGCTTCATTAACTGCCCGTCCGGAACTTCAATCGAAATCGAATTCTGGGTCATCACGGCAAAATATGGCAGCCTCATCCGGCTCTTTATACCCGGGACTGCATGAGTTCCGCATCGAGACCGCGGATTACATGGGGAATACCAGCACAATTCGTGGCCATGTACTTGTGGGTGCTGCTTTTAATATCTATCCGGTAATTGCTGAAGATGAGAACGGACAATTGAGTCTTAGGGATGTGGTAACCTACGATCTGAAAAAAATCGATCAATTGGAGGCGTTTATTTTAAACGGCAATCAATGGCAGCCAATTCCTTTGTCATGGTCTGAAGATGACAGTTACTTAGAAGAAAAGGGCGGGGAAGGAAATCCGGATGAGGCTGAAAATTTTAACAGCACCGTTTTGGTAAAAAACAGTTCAGTTAAGCCGATAGTTCTAAAAATAAAAGCAAGAGATGAATTCAAGGTCAAATCCCGTCCGTTTTTTTATGTTCATCCACAGCCAATTGAGACCGCTCATGCACCGCAGCTAACTTTTAGTTATGATTATTATGATGATTACCTGCGCTTAGAAATCTCGTCAAAAAATCTTTTAGGAAGTAAACCGGAAGTCATTTTATATCCGGATCGACCCAACCCGGTCGAAGTTAAAATTCAACAAACCGACTTGAAAAAGTTTATTGGACGAATTGAATTAAGCAAACTTAGCGGCAACTTCCATCTTTTGAAAATTGTCACAGAATCTTTGAATGGCGAGGCATTTTCAAAATTCGAGCAATTTGAGGCTAGACCGGTCAGGCCTCGAAAAACCGACCACATTACCGCCAGCGATGAAAATTTCTGGGTTAATTTTTGGTCCGGCTCGCTTTATCGGACTATTTACACCCGCGTTGTGATTGACAGTAGCCGATTCTCCAAAAAATATGATTTTGCGAGCCATATTTATGATGTTGAACCGAAAGATGCCTTATTGAATCAAGGCGCGTTTGTACATATTCGAATTCCACCTTCGCAGAGCAATACTGAACAGCTCGGTGTTTATTATAAAGATCGCCGCAAGGGAAAGTGGATATTTATAGACAACAGCTTCGATGTCAAGGCCGGCTCAATGTCGGCAAAAATTTTGAGTTTTGAGCAGTTTGCCTTGATTCGGGATAGCGAACCGCCGGAGATTACCAGAATCCGGCCCGGTCGTAATGTACATTTAAAAAACCGGACGCCCCGTATCTCCTTGAATGTCCGGGATGCTCTATCCGGTATCAAAAGCGAAGCGGAGATTGAAATTCGACTGAATGGCCGCCGGCTGATTGCTGAGTACGATCCCGAGCGCGCGAGAATATTCTATGATATCAAAGAACCTCTGGCTATGGGTCGCTATGAAATTAGTGTAAGAGCTGAAGATAACGCGCAAAATGTGACCACCAAGACCTCGGTTTTCTGGATCGATTGAAATGCTCGTGTTTTGATTTCTAAATGTAGTACAAATTTAAAAAAATCAGATTTGAATTTATCAAGATGGGTGTTGAAGGTCACCGGTTGCATTGAGTTATTTATTGTCATTGCCGTAATGACCCAATGACCAGCAATGACTTAATGACTAACTTTTCTCACTTGGGAATATCTACATTAGCATCATTAAAAACAATAGCACAGAACTATGTCATTTCGAGCGAAGCGAGAAATCTGATAAACCCGGATTGTCTTGAAGAATTGATTTTAGCCTTCAAATCTTAGCATGCCAAGACTCAGATTTCTCCCGTTGGTCGGAATGACACCTGAAAGCAAGTGAGAAATGTTACTTAATGACTTTTTTCAGCATACCGGACAAACAAAATGCCAATTTGTTTTTTTAACCTTATTATAGGAATCGCTGGTCTATATGATTCCCATCAAAGATGACAATCCCAGGTTACGGCCGCCGATTTTCACAGTGGGCCTCATTGCCTTAAACATTGTGGCATTTTATTTTGAAATCCAGTTCGGTCTCGACACCGTCGTTTACCAATACGGCGCCATTCCAAGTCACATAGTTGAGCTGCAAAGCCTTGAAACATTGCTGACCTCAATGTTTTTACATGGCGGGTTTTTACATTTGGGCGGTAATATGCTTTACCTGTGGATTTTTGGAGATAACATTGAAGGATATCTTGGGCATTCCCGGTTTTTAATGTTTTATTTGCTTTGCGGATTAGTCGCGGTGTTCACACATATTTTCTTAAGCGGTATCTCAGAAATACCGATGGTCGGCGCCAGCGGCGCTGTCTCCGGTTTACTCGGTGCTTACCTGGTAAAATATCCAAAAGCCAGGGTGTTGGTGGTAATTCCAATCGTTTGGTTTCTAACAATCAGAAAAATTCCGGCTTATATTGTGCTCGGATTTTGGTTTGTGATGCAATTGTTTTACGCATTGTCATCTCTAGGAATTTCGCAAGGGGGCGGGGTAGCATTCTGGGCCCATATCGGCGGTTTTGCTGCCGGAATAGTGTTGATTTATCTTTTTCCAGCGAAGAAACTGAAGGTAAGCTCAAACTAGTTCTTCTAACACTTCTAACACTTAGCCGGCTTTCTTCTTCCTACGTTCTTAATAAATAAGCCAGCACAATTCCCAGAGCGAGCCACACCGGAATTGAAATGATCATGGCCCAATTTAAACCTTTGAGAGTAGCGATCGACTTTCTCATTTTCTTTTTCTCGAGCGCTCTCTCAACTTTCAATTTAAGTTCATCCAAATCTACCGGTTTGACTAAATAGTCAAAAGCGCCGTTTTTCATTGCGTCGATTGCAGAACTTATTTCCGGGTAGCCGGTAAACAAGATGACTTCGGTAGAATCTTCGAAGTTTTTTAGCTTGTCGAGCAGCTGGACTCCGTTCATTTTGGGTAATTTTAGATCGGTGATCACCAAATCAACGGCATTCTTTTGAAATTTATCAAAAGCCTCTTCACCGTCCATAGCTGTAATTGGATGATATCCCCAACCCTCGAGGGTCTCGGACATTAAATTAACTATATCCTCTTCGTCATCGACAACCATTACACTTTCCACATTCAACCTCGTCGTTAAATCCAAGCAATTCTTACAGGGTGTTAATATTTTATCGGCGTTTCATCATTCTTACTTTAGGTCTCCGTTGGGCTGGAAGTGTCATTTTTTTGAAAATATTGATTAAGAAAAAACTTGACTTTCGGAAATTATTTATTATATTATACGTCCGATACCGCGGGGTGGAGCAGTCTGGTAGCTCGTTGGGCTCATAACCCAAAGGTCGAAGGTTCGAATCCTTCCCCCGCTACTACTTAAAAATTAAAGGCTTAGGATAACTTCTTAGGCCTTTTTTTTATTCTACGAAATGAAAATTCCAACCCTATATCCAACCTCCAGCGCGCCTTAAATTAGTCTGACTGTCCGCCTTTTTCATGTTTGACTAACTTTCCCTTTGCTTGAACTTGTAGCTTTTCCTATCTTTTTATTTAGATTCACACCTGCAACTTAAATCCTTGACAGTTAAATCTTACTCGCTTATCGAGGCTAAAGCAGCAGCAGCAGTCCTGAATCATCCGAACATCGCCACGATTTATGCCATCGAAGAGCAGGATGATGGAATGTTCATCGTCATGGAATACATCGACGGCCAAGAATTAAAATCATTAATAGACAATAATCAATTATCCATAGACAATGTCTTAAACTACGCAGCCCAAATCGCCTCCGGTCTGCAAGCCGCGCACGAAAAAGACGTCACCCACCGCGACATCAAATCTGCCAATATCATGATCACCGACAAAGGGCAGGTTAAAATAATGGACTTTGGCCTGGCCAAAGTGCGCGGCGGTGCGCAGATGACTAAAGTAGGAACGAGGCTTGGAACAGCCGCCTACATGTCGCCTGAACAAGCACGGGGAGAAAACACGGACCATCGTTCCGATATTTGGTCATTCGGTGTGGTTTTATATGAAATGCTGACCGGGCAATTGCCTTTCCCCGGCGATTACGCAGGCCGTTATTTATTCAATACTAAATGAAGAGCCTGAATCCATAACCCATATTCGTCCTGAAATAGACAAAAGCCTGGAATTACTAGTTGGCAGAACTCTTACAAAAAACCGGGATGAACGCTACCAAAATATCCGGGAATCTTTAACTGATTTAAAGGCAATCGCCAAAGGCGAATCTACTTTGAATCAGGATCGCAAACCTACCGGGACAAGAAAGATAACTAAACCTGCAAAATTATGGTTCAGTATAGCGGGTATCGTTGCAATTATCCTTATTGTTTTATCAACACTTGTATTTAAATCACTAGATCCAGGTCTTAATTCAAATGAAAAATCTATTGCTGTGATGCCCTTTACTGACATGAGTCCGGAAAAGGATCAAGCCTATTTCGCCGACGGTATGGCTGAAGAGATTATCAATGCATTGACGCAAATTCCCGGTCTCAAGGTGTCAGCGAGAACCTCGGCTTTTCAATTCAGGGAACAGGAAAACGATATTCAAACCATAGGTGCAAAGCTGGGTGTCACTACTATACTCACAGGCAGTGTCCGTAAATCAGGCAATATGCTTCGGATCACAGCGCAATTGGTTAATGTCGCAGATGGATTTCACCTCTGGTCGGAGACATATGATCGCCAGCTTACTGATGTTTTTGTTATTCAGGATGATCTTTCCAATTCGATTGTTAATGCACTGCAAGTTAAGCTGTCCGGAGACGAAGTCAAAACGCTGGACACCAGGATGCCAACTAGCGTTGAAGCGTATAATCTCTATTTAAAAGGCCGTTACTTTTGGAATAAACGAACCGAGGAGGGTCTTCAGAAATCTATAGAGTTTTTTCAACAGGCAATCGATCTTGAACCTGCCTACGCTTTAGCTTATGCCGGCCTGGCGGATGCTTACGATTTATTAGGAGTCTGGCAATATCTTGAACCGAGCGACGCTTTTATAAAAAGCAAAGCAGCAGCTCAGAAGGCTCTCGGAATTGACCCAACCATTGCCCAGGCACATGTGGCGCTAGGTGATTACAAGTATAGATACGATTGGGATTGGCCGAGCGCAGAAATAGAGTTTCTACGAGCAATTGAGTTGAACCCGAATTATGCCACCGCACATCAATGGTATTCAGAGTTCCTCAGCGTTAT
>SMXC01000358.1 GCA_004356825.1 Caldithrix sp. | reverse complement strand
TTAGGAGTCTGGCAATATCTTGAACCGAGCGACGCTTTTATAAAAAGCAAAGCAGCAGCTCAGAAGGCTCTCGGAATTGACCCAACCATTGCCCAAGCACATGTGGCGCTAGGTGATTGCAAGTATAGATACGATTGGGATTGGCCGAGCGCAGAAATAGAGTTTCTACGAGCAATTGAGTTGAACCCGAATTATGCCACCGCACATCAATGGTATTCAGAGTTCCTCAGCGTTATGGAAAGGCATACAGAAGCAAGAGCAGAAATCCAAAAAGCCCTAGCGCTTGAACCACTTTCACTAATCATTAATGGTATATCAATAAGGTTGCACAAATGGGCTGGACAATATGACGAGGCGATTGAGCAAGGAATAAAAACATTGGCTATGGATCCACACTATCTTCCCACTCATTTTTTTCTTTTCCAATTTTACTATGAAAAGAAAATGTATGATAAATCATTTATTCATTTTATTGGGTATTTTTCTACTCATTACGGTTTGACAAACGCGGAGTCAGAAACTCTTGAGACACTTTATAAAAATTCAGGGTGGGAAGGTGTTGGTCGTTTTATGGCTGACAAGCTGGAAATCATATCAAAAAATAAGTATGTTTCTCCATCAGAAAAAAGTGTCTTTTATGTTATGATGAAGGATTATTCCCGAGCACTTGACTATCTTGAAAAAGGATTTCAAATGCGTTCTCCACAAATGGTTCATATTGGAGGGATTTCTACATTGATTGATTTACGCGGAGAGCCTCGTTTTCAGGCGTTGTTGAAAAAGATTGGATTGCCGCAGTGATTCCTTAGCCAACGGTGGGATGCCCTGAGGTAAGTGTATCATTTCTTCCTCAGATACCCTGTAGCGTAACACTCCGGGAGAGACCAGTCAGTGCTTCGGTTCCGCTGAACTCCTTGAAAATTAAATATCTTATCTTTACATTCATTTTCCTTTCATTCATATTCTAAAACAAATGGTCGGCAAAAACAACCCATTGACACTTTCCGAAAACACAATTACGCATACTAAAAGTTACCGATAAAATGGAAGAACGCTTCAGCAGCAGAAGAGGAATGATGTTAGCCATGCTTGCCATGGCAGTCGGAACCGGTAATATTTGGAGGTTTCCCAGGATAGCTGCAAAAAACGGAGGGGGAGAATTTCTGGTTGCCTGGGTTGTTTTTCTATTTATCTGGTCTATTCCAATCATCATGCTGGAGTTTGGGATGGGGCGCAAAACCCGAAGCGGTCCGATAAAATCTTTCATGCAATTGATGGGGCCCCGATGGGCCTGGATGGGGGCTTTTTGTGTCTTTGTGACCACAGCAATCACTTTCTACTATTGCGTTGTGGCTGGCTGGACATTTCGATATGCCGTTGCGGCCATCTTTACGGAAATTCCCGAAGCTTCACCAGGCGCTTTTTGGATTTCCTTCACATCTTCTTTTTGGCCGATACTCTTTCATGGCCTGGTCATCGGACTGACATCCTGGGTTGTAATTAAGGGGGTCAAGTCAATTGAAAGGGTCACCAGCATTTTAATGCCAATCTTGCTTGGGTTAATACTAGTATTGGTGGTCCGTTCCCTGTTTTTGCCTGGCGCATCTGCAGGTCTTGCCTATTTATTTAGTGTTGACTGGGGCAATCTGGCAAACCCCAGGATTTGGATTGAAGCGTTGACTCAAAATGCCTGGGACACCGGAGCCGGGTGGGGTCTTGTCCTCTGTTACGCTGCCTACATGCGCGATAACGAGGATACCACCCTCAACGCGGTGGTGTTGCCTGTTGCCAATAACATTGTTTCGCTTATGGCAGCTATTATGATTTTTAGCACGGTTTTTTCAGCCGTTCCGCAGCTGATGGAACAGGCCCAATCAGACCCGACTGTTTTAAAGGGTCTGCCTTCCCTGGAAAAGGCAGTGCAGGATGGTGAGACCTTTTCGATTGAGCTGGTGCAAAAGACGGTTTTCTCTCAAGGCAATGCCGGAATCACTTTTATATGGATGCCTCAGCTTTTTAAGACCATGTTTATGGGACAGTTCTTTATGATTTTGTTTTTTGTGGCCCTGGCCTTTGCCGCTTTCACCAGCATGATTGCACAGGTGGAAGTCACAACACGAGCCTTTGTAGATGCCGGTATGAACCGGAAAAAAGCCATAAAGATTATATCTATTGGCGTGTTTGCCTTGGGTCTCCCGTCAGCCATTTGGATGCCGGTCTTGGAAAACCAGGATTGGGTCTGGGGTGTGGCCCTCATGCTGGCCGGATTGTTCTTCACCATCTCTATAATCCCCTATGGGGTCAAAAAATTCAGGGAGGAAAATTTAAACCACGAAAATTCCAATATCAAGGTAGGTCGCATCTGGGATTTTGTCATTGTTGTGGTAGCCCCGGCTCAAATGATTTTATTGTTGATCTGGTTCTTTCACTCTTCCTGGAAAGAAAATCCCGAGACGTGGTTGAAGCCTTTTGAGGCGGATAACTTGTTTAATGTAGGGACTATAGTTGTTCAATGGGTTTTTGTACTTTTGATTCTGATATTGGCCAATAACTGGATAGTAAAGAAGACTTCCAGGTCAAAATAAAGGAACCAGTGATCGGGGTGATCTGGGTGATCTGGGTTAATTCTATAACACGGGATTTGATATGAAACATAGACTTGCTGTATGGCTTTTCGTCATGATTTTATTGGCTACCGGTCGTGCCCTACCCCAGGGAAAACACTACTTTCAGACAGATTTTTCCCTTGATGAGTTTGCGGGGCGCCGGGCGAAGGTATTTGAGAAAATCGGTAAAGACGCCATCGCTCTCATTCAAGGCGCTCGCGGGGTCGATGGCTTTAGCGTGTTCCGGCAATCGAATAGTTTTTATTACCTGTGTGGACTTGAGACTGCGCATGCTTACCTGACATTAGACGGACGCAATAAAAGAACGACCCTGTACTTGCCGCACCGCGATGCGGCACGCGAGCGCAGTGAAGGCAAGACACTTTCTGCTGAAGATGCAGAATTAATCAAAACACTTACAGGTGTCGACCGGGTACGTGGGGTGGAATTTTTGTCTTTGGATCTGGTGGGTTCGGGATTGATTCGGCCGCCTGCGCCTACGCTATACACGCCATTCAGTCCAGCGGAAACCGGCGCTGACAGCCGGGATGAGTTGCTGCGCGGTCAGGCTCGTGTTTCAGCCGATCCATGGGATGGCAGCCCTTCACGAGAAGCACGATTTCGCCAATTGCTGAATGCCCGGACACCCCAATTTGAGATACAAGATCTGTCGCCAATCTTGGATGCCATGCGCCTTATTAAAAGTTCGCAAGAAATCGAGATCCTTCGTAAAGCAACACAGATAGCTGGCCTGGCTATCATCGAAGCCATGCGTTCGACCAAGCCGGGCGTTTATGAATATCAATTAGACGCAGCAGCTAAATATGTTTTCTATTTAAATGGTGCTATGGGCGATGGCTATGCTTCGATTATTGGTGGCGGTACGAATGCATGGATGGGGCACTATTTCCGCAAAACCGACCTTCTCAAGGATGGCGACCTGCTCCTCATGGATTATGCCCCGGACTATCATTATTATACCAGCGACGTCACCCGCATGTGGCCGGTCAATGGGAAATTTAGTAAAGGCCAGCGCCAGTTGTGCAATTTTATAGTCGCTTACAGGGATGCACTTTTCAGATATATCCGGCCGGGCATAACCTCGAATGAAGTTCTTGATTCGGCTGCAAAAGATATGGAGCGCTATCTTGTCGGCAAGACATTTGCCAAGTCGGCACATTTCAAAGCGGTCAAAGCAGGCCTGAAGTTTCGGGGCCATTTCCAGCATTCAGTTGGCATGGCAGTACACGACGTTGGCAGGGCACGTGGTGTAAAACTGCAGCCGGGCATGGTTTTCACAATCGATCCAATGATTTGGATTCCGGAGGAAAAACTGTATATCCGAATTGAAGATATGGCTGTCGTAACTTCTGATGGAGTTGAAAACATGAGCGCTTTTGTACCTTCCAGACCGGAAGATATCGAACGGATTATGGCCGAAAAAGGTGTCATCCAGTTTCGTCCGCCGGTATCCTTGCCTATTGAAGACTAGTGTTTGGAATGAGCCTTATCGTTCAGCCTGGAGAAATCTATTTCGGTCGCTTTTACGGGCATTCAATATCGTATTAATAACCTCAAAAGGCTTAGTATGAGATATTTGAAAAAGAATTTCATAATTACTTTGATCTTTATTGTCAGTAGCCTGCAATCTGCTTTCTCATTCACCGACAATTATCCCAAAAATCCCAGAATTGATGCAATTAATTACGTTTTCAAACTGGAATTATCAGATGATACAGATGAAATTGTCTGCGAAACGACCATTGATGTCCGTTTTCTTGAAGAAGGGGTTCAGGAGCTTCGGCTGGATTTAATCAATGCCACCAGTGAGTTGAAGGGCAAAGGCATGCGTGTAAGCCGGGTAACTTCAAATGGCAATTCGCTTATTTTCACGCATGAAAATGATGCACTATATATTACGCTGGCAGCACCTTCGACTGTAAACCAACGCACCAAGTACATGATCGTCTATAGGGGAATACCTGCGAGCGGCCTCAAGATTGCCAATAACAAACACGGCGATCGTACGTTTTTCAGTGACAACTGGCCGAACAGAGCGCGCAATTGGCTGGCGACTATTGATCACCCCTATGATAAAGCGATGTGCGAATTTATCGTTACTGCTCCGGATCATTACCAGGTGATATCCAACGGATTAAAGGTTGAAGAAACGGATTTAACCGCCGGAAAACGTCTGACCCATTGGAAGCAATCCGTGCCGATCGCTCCCTGGCTATATGTGCTTGGCGTTGCTCGTTTTGCTGTTCAATATGTTGATGAATTCAAAGGGAAATCTATTCAAACTTGGGTTTACCCCCAGGACCGCGATGCCGGTTTTTATGATTTTGCCGAGCCAACGAAAAAAGTCCTTGAGTTCTTCAGTGACTATGTCGGCCCATTTTCATATGAAAAATTAGCCAACATCCAGGCCAATAGCGTTGGCGGTGGAATGGAGGCAGCCTCGGCAATCTTTTATGGCGATAAGTCAGTTACAGGCAAAAGGACTGTGCGCTGGCGAAATGTGATCATTCATGAAATTGCCCATCAGTGGTTTGGCAATGCGGTAACTGAATATGACTGGGATGATGTCTGGCTAAGCGAAGGTTTTGCGACCTATTTCACATTGCTTTTTATCGAGCACCAGTATGGCCGTGATGCATTTGTGGAAGGCCTCAAAGCAAGCCAGAAACAGGTGAACGCTTTTTACGAGAAAAATCCGGACTACCGTATTGTTCATAATAATCTAAAGGATATGCGAAAAGTGACCACACGGCAGACCTACCAAAAGGGGAGCTGGATTTTGCATATGCTGCGCGGCGTAATCGGCACGGACAATTTCTGGAAGGGCATTCAATCATATTACCAAAAGTACCAGAATGCGAATGCAACCACTGCTGATTTTCTACGCGAAATGGAAGATGCCTCGGGGCGTGATTTATCCGGTTTTTTCCAGCAATGGTTATACAAAGGAGGTACCCTCAGATATGCAGGAACCTGGCAGTTTGATAGCGTTCAAAGTCAAATCACAATTAGACTTGATCAGACACAAAATGATGGTAGCCTATTCAAAATGCCACTCGAAGTAGGCCTTTATTTAGCTGGCCAAAATGGCCCGGAGATCGAAGTTCTTCAAGTAAATGAAAAGTCAAACATCTTCACAATTAAAGTAGCTTCGGAACCGGAAAACATTATTCTGGATCCCAATACCTGGGTTCTTATGGAATCAGATTTTAGCAAGATTGAATAAGAGAACCCTTCAAGTTCGGGGAGTTGCTACTTTGCACCTGTCCCGCCTCAATTTTGAAAGAAGGGGTGAAATTGAAAAAGAGGAACTTGATGCAGCGTGGAGAGTCCCAGTTGATAAAACCTTGGGACTACCGTACTTATCGGCGCTATCCCAATGGCTGTACACGGCTATTTGATCATATTTGAAGGGGTAG
>SMXC01000028.1 GCA_004356825.1 Caldithrix sp. | reverse complement strand
GGAGTTAAATCTCATCAACTTTTTTATCCCTATTTCAAATAAAATTAGATTTGAACGGTAAACAACTGAATAGTATGAAATTACTACATCAAAGGCAAACAATTTAGGATAGTAGGTTTGAATCTATTATCCTAATTCAATCTTTCGGGATTGAAAAACCTAAAACCTCATTGAAGACATCGGATATCCACCGGTGAACGAAACGTCATCGTGCACGGTCTTCATTCCTCCTTGGATATTTTTCCTTGTATTTTACCTCCTTTTTAATTTATTTATCATCTAACAATTTGAACACTTAAATCGAGTATTTTATGTTAGACCTTAAGTTCATACGTGCAAATCTAGACTTAGTCAAAGAAGGCGTAAAAAACAAGCGCGAAAAAGTTGATTTGGATCGCCTGATTTCTCTCGACTCAAAACGTCGTAAGATTTTGCAGGAAGTCGAGCAACTCAAGAATCAGCGCAATACAAGTTCGCAGCTCATCGCCAAACAGAAGAAAGAAGGCAAATCCGCTGATGCTGAAATTGCTAAAATGAAAAAAGTAGGTGATAAAATCAAAGAGATGGATACCGAACTGCGAACTTTTGACAGTGAAATTAAAGAAATTCAAAGCTGGGTCCCGAATCTTCCGCACTCTTCTGTGCCAATCGGTCAAAGCGAGGAAGATAACATTGAAATTAAAAAATGGGGGCCATTGCCGGAACTTAACTTTAAACCAAAACCTCACTGGGAAATAGCGGAGGACCTGGGCATTATCGATTTTGCCCGTGGCTCAAAAATTTCCGGTTCGTTTTTTGTCAGTTACCGGGGGTTGGGAGCAAAATTGGAGCGGGCGCTCATCAATTATATGATAGATTTTCACGTCGAAAAGCACGGGTACCTGGAAGTCCTTCCGCCCTTTCTGGTTAATCGGGCAAGTATGTTTGCAACCGGCCAAATTCCTAAACTCGAAGACGATATGTACCATACCCAGGTTGACGATCTGTTTCTAATTCCCACAGCCGAGGTGCCGGTGACAAACTTCCACCGTGATGAGATGTTAAAAGAAAAGGAGCTGCCCATTAAATATACGGCTTACACCCCTTGCTTCCGCCGGGAAGCGGGATCGTACGGCAAGGATACCCGGGGCCTGTTTCGAATTCACCAATTTGACAAAGTAGAAATGGTGAAGTTTGTCAAGCCGGAAACCTCATACGATGAACTGGAGTCTTTACTTTCAAACGCTGAAGATGTTTTGCAAGCACTGAATTTACCTTATCGAGTTATCGAACTCTGCACAGCCGATTTAAATTTTGGCGCATCGAAATGCTACGACATCGAGGTCTGGGCCGAAAGCGCGGGGAAATATTTGGAAGTTTCATCGTGCAGCAATTATGAAGCATTTCAGGGGCGCCGCGGCAACATTCGATTTCGCAATGAGTCCACCGGAAAAACGGAGTTTATTCACACGCTTAATGGCTCAGGTTTAGCTTTGCCAAGAACAGTGATCGCTATCTTAGAGAATTATCAAACTGGTGACGGGACGGTCGTTGTTCCGGAAGTTTTGCGGGATTATATTGGAACTGATGTTATAAAATAAAATCATGACAGAAAAAGAATTTATAAACAACCCCGCCAACGGCAGGAAGATATGATTCAGAAACTCATTGATCGCTTGATGAAAACGAAATCAGTTACTGTGTGATTGGCGGTTTAGCTGTAAACGCCTACGTTGAGCCAGTCGTTAGTTTGGATCTATATATCGTAGTTGCGACAAATTCAATCGACGAATTGCTTCAAGTGGCTGAGAAAAGTTTTACTACTATACTAAAAAAAATTAAAAACAGTTTAAACCTAAAGAGTCCAGAATCTGACTTACGAATACAAGTACAAACGGATCCTTTTATCAAGCGTTTATTATCAAAGCAATTATAAAGAACGTCAGGGGTTACGATATGAAAGTGGCCGCAATTGAAGATATTCTACCAGGTAAATTTGGGCATATTCTGACCAGAAAAGACGAAAGAGTCAACGTCAAAATAGATTTGGCAGATATTTTTCTTTTGGTTGAGGCGTATCCTGATTTGCATGACTTACTTCCCGATTCAATTAAATCAATAGAAATGTAAAAAAGTTTATTTCGACCAACGACAGGAACAATACTTTAAATGAACTCAACATCTGAAGACAATCTCCGCCAAACGATCGTTGAAATCGGGCAACGCATGTACCAGCGAGGTTATGTCGCCGCCAACGATGGCAACATAAGCGTTCGATTAGACGAAGAACGCATTCTCACTACTCCCACCGGCACCTCAAAAGGTTTCATGAATGCTGCAGAGATGGTAGTTGTCGACTTGAACGGGCAGCCGATTTCAGACGGCAGACCCTCAACCGAGCTGCCGATGCATCTGTTTATTTACCAGGAACGTTCGGATGTTCAGGCAGTTGTCCACGCTCACCCAACCTATGCGACCGGTTTTGCAACTGCAGGACTCGCTTTGGACAAGTGCGTTTTAGCGGAAGTTATTGTGACCATCGGCTCGATTCCTTTGGCGGAATATGGCACGCCCTCAACTGCGGAGCTGCCGGAAACGCTTCGGCCTTACATTCACTCCTGCGAAGCTTTTTTAATGGCAAATCACGGCGTTGTCACCGTTGGCAAAGATTTAATGGACGCGTACTTCAAATTAGAAAGAGTGGAACACTATGCTCAGATCGTGTTTATTTCCAGAGCACTCGGTGGAGAAAAGGTTCTCCCCAAAAAGGCAGTTGAGAAGCTTTTCGATTTAAGAGAAGTTTACGGGGCGGAATCATTAAATCCCGGATGCTACGCTTGTCACGACGATTGTATTGGGGAGTCCTGTTTAAATCATGACGTAAAATACGAACCCGCCGGTCCCGATTATTTTGGTGAAGTTGTTGAGAAAGTTCTGGCTGCGGTGCGATAATTTTTTTAGAAAACAGAGAACACGAAAAGAACAAAGTTTCACAGAGATTTTAATTTTAGGTTATAAGAAGTTTTTAAAAAAAAGTTTATCTCTGTGCTCCTTGTGGAAACTCAGTATTCTCTGTGACCAGAATACTAAACTGGAGGAAGAATATGGAAACGGTCGGTTGGTGGTCAATTCTGCCGCCTGTCATTGCGATTATCTCAGCCATTTGGACCAAGCAGGTTTTCATATCGCTGTTTTTTGGAATCTGGCTTGGGTGGACGATTCTATCCAGCGGAAATCCAATTACAGGCCTTGCTGAGGCGTTGGAGTGTTGTATTCGGGTGTTTGAGGACGGGGGCAACACCAAGGTTATCGCCTTTAGTGCGATGGTTGGCGTGCTCATTGCATATACTCAGCGGTCAGGCGGGGTTGATGGCTTCATTCAAGCCATCTCCTCCAGAGGACTGGTAAAAACTCGGAAGAGCGCCGGTCTTTTAGCCTACCTCATCGGCTTTGTCATTTTTGTCGAATCCAGCATTACATGTCTAATTACCGGTGCCGTCTCCCGGCCAATTTTTGACAAACTCAAAATTTCCAGAGAAAAACTTGCCTATATTTGTGATTCCACTTCGGCACCTATCTGCATCCTTATTCCGTTAAATGGCTGGGGCGCGTATATTATAGGCCTGCTGGCAGCGCAAAACATCGAGGCGCCTTTTACGGTTTTAATCAAGTCGCTGCCGTTTAATTTATATGCAATCCTTGCTCTGCTTACTCTACTTGTGGTGATTTTATCCGGAAAAGATGTTGGACCGATGCGAAAGGCCGAAAGAAGAGCGCAGGACGAAGGAAAGGTACTACGCGACGGCGCCGAACCGGTCGTTTCCACAGAAGTCATTGCGATTCCGGCAAAAGAAGGCGTGCAGCCCAGGGCGATGAATATGATCATCCCGATGGCGGTCATGGTTCTAATGATGCCTCTGGGCCTCTTGATTACCGGCAACGGTAATATCATGCAAGGCTCCGGCTCTACGGCAGTATTCTGGTCTGTAACAGCAGCAATCGTTGTTGCTGCGATTCTGTATAAAGCTCAAGGTATCTTCAATCTTCGTGAGCTTGCGGATCTATTTTTTAAGGGCATTGGCGGGCTCATGCCGTTGGCACTTCTTATGATGCTCGCATTCGCTATTGGCACGACCTGTAAAGAATTAGGCACGGGACCTTTCGTAGCGAATTCTGCAAAATCTTTCCTGAGCCCCAGTTTAGTACCGGTCGTACTATTTCTGGTTTCCGGCTTCATCGCTTTTTCAACCGGAACTTCGTGGGGAACTTTTGCGATTATGATCCCGATTGGAATCCCTATGATAGATCTAATGGGGGCGAATCTTCATGTGACAGTCGGAGCGATTTTAAGCGGCGGGATTTTTGGCGATCACTGTTCGCCGATTTCTGACACGACGATCATTTCTTCTATGGCTTCGGCGTCCGATCATATCGATCATGTCAGAACACAACTACCCTACGCTTTGATCGCCGCGGGTGGGGCCTTGATAATATATCTGATAATTGGGCTACTTTGAAGCTTTGCCAATAGATTTTCCGCCAACTGCAGCTTCCCCAATATTTAACAAATGATCTTTCATCCTGCGGTAGGCGTTGGCAATATCCATGTAAGTGGTACTGATCAGCGGCGGAACCGATTCCTTTGACAATCTTTTTAAATGGCGGTCCCTCAACTTCCTGATTTTGGCTGTGATCGCACGGCTGTTCTTACGAATCCCCGATAGAAATGTACCTTGGACTTTACGGTTCAGGCCGCCACGCACTTTATCGCGATAGTCAGCGACTGATTGATGTAAATCCTTTAATTCCTTTTGCTGTTCATCCGACAACTGAATGTCTGAGTCTCGCAATCTTAAATAAAGCTTTAACACATTTGTAATGTAATCGCTAACGGACTCATATTCGTCTGCTAGTCTCAGGTGAGATCTGGCCTCTTGAGCTAACTCATGGCTGATCGGCTGTGAAAGAAGATCTGTAAGAAAAGTTGTAATTTCAATTTGAACCTGGTCTAGCATTTCTTCGCGTTCAAAAACGTCCTCTTTAAGTTTTTCACTGTTCTTGCTATCTTGATTATCTGCGATTACCCCAAGCAAATTATCCATCATCAATTTCACACTCTTATCCATTCGTAAAATTTCAAAGCGTGATTGCTCGACGGCAGCTAAGGGTGAACTTCCAATCTTGAAATCGAGGTGAGTCAAAAATATTTTCTTTGTTTCTGGTTTATCTTTAACCAATTTCTCTAACAGCCTTGTAAAAAATGGTGTAAACGGAAGAAAAAGGAGAACATTTGTAATATTAAAGCCGCTATGTACCAAAGCAATGGCACTTGTCATGTATGGAAAAGTTCCTGCTGCTGTCTGCATATTTGGATCCCCGGGGATAATAAATTTTAATAAGAATGGAATATAAAGGGGATGGAAAATTGCAGTAATCCACGCCACCCCTAGTACATTGAAGATGATATGAAAATAGGCAGTTCGTTTAGCGTTGGGATCCTCAGCTCCCAAAGAAGCTAAATAAGCTGTGATTGTAGTACCAATATTTTCTCCAAGTACCAAAGCGGCCGCAGTGTGAAAGTCAATGACACCGGTATTAGCCAGCGCAATGGTGATCCCAAGCGTTGCTGAAGAAGACTGCACGATAATTGTAAGCAAGCAGCCTACCAAAGCTGCTTTGATTACACCGAAATAATTGGTGGCCTTGAAAGCGAGAAACAGTGCTTCAAACTCACGATGATCTCTAAGCGGTTTAAAGCCGTCTTTCATCAGTTCGAGTCCGAAAAAAATCATTCCGATTCCAAGTATCGCCAGAGCCAAATAGCGGGCTTTTTCTTTTTTCAGGAAAAGCCAGCCAAAAGCAGCGACCCCAAGAATAGGGAGACCATATTTGCCAATTTTTAATGCTAAAATCCAGCCCGTAATAGTTGTACCAATATTAGCGCCCATAATGACCCCAATAGCTCCGCTTAGCGACATCAATTCACTGTTGACGAAGCCAATCACCATTACTGAAGTCACAGAACTCGATTGAACAAGGGTGGTCACAAACAGCCCAATTCCCACAGCAAGAAATCTATTTCCGGTTACCGCGTTGATCATTTTTCGTATTCTTGGACCGGCAATGACTTGCAGGCCTTCTTGCATATATTTCATTCCCAGCAAAAATATTCCTAACCCGCCGACCAAGCCAAAAATCATTTTCAGGATCACTTCACTATCCATAATCTTTCACCCTCCAGGCTCAAAAAGATTAATAAATTTCGAGAAGCTTGTCAGCATACTAAACTCATTAAAACTCATAGAGACTTTCTTATGACAATTTAATTCGTTGAAACTAATAACCAAGCAAATAAATAGCAACTAAAATATGTTTAAGTGAGTGACATGCAGAACTTTTAGGAGGAAGAAGGCAGCCTGGGGTTACATTCTTGATATCCAATAAATGAACCCGCTTAGCAGAGCAGCGATTGGAAGGGTTAAAACCCACGAAAATAATATTTCTCGCACAACCCGAGGGTTGGCTTTCTTGGTGATGAAACCTATCCCGAAAAGCGACCCCACGGAAACATGAGTCGTTGAAACAGGCATTCCCAGACGGCTTGCATACACAACCAACAGACCTGTAACCAAATTTGCCGTAAATCCCTGCCCGCGGTTGAGAGGCGTAATTTTCATGCTTATCTTTTCAGCTACCTTGCGGGCGTTCAGTAATCCGCCGGCCGCCATACCGATAGCCACTGCAATCATTCCAAATTGGATTCCAAGCGCCTTAATGGCAAGTAGTAGCGCCATAATTTTCGGTGTATCATTCAAGCCGCGGGCAAAACTCACAACACCTGCGCTGATATAATGTGCGACGTCGAGGACTTTCTGCGCATTTATTCCAACAACTCTGCCCGTGTATCGCTGCTCAAAATTTTCTTCTAACTCCAAACTGGCGCCGACACCGGTGGTGGCGCTTAGTGAAAGAGAAGAACTTGCCTCCGGCATTGAAACAATCTTTTCGGTTTCGCCGATGCAAAGACACGACTCTTTGGTAACTCCAAGGCTGATTCTCAAACGACGGAAAATCAGATAGGTAACGGATCCTAATGTGACTGCAATTAACGGGCTCAGCAAAAGAGGTAGAAAAAACGACTTTCCCAAAACAGCGAAGTTAACATTTGTTCCGACTGCCATTAACCCGGCGCCGACTAATGCGCCTGTTAGACTATGAGTTGTAGAAATCGGAAACCCGGTAATAGTTGCCAGCATCACGGTCAGACCAGCACCCATTGCAACCGCCAAAAGAAAATCGGGCGAAGCCGCAAACGAATCCGGTACGAGTCCCTTCCCGGAAAAATTCTTCACTAAAGTTTCGGCTAAAAAAATTGAGCAAACAGAGCCAGTAAAAGTTGTAACTGTCGCCCACCAAATAGCCGTTTTATAATTTGTGGTGTGGCTGCCAAAAAGAGTAGCGACACCTTTAAAATTATCATTAGCGCCGTTGGAGTATGCGAGAAAGCAAGTGGCGAGAAAAAGAAGCAATAACAAAATCAAACGAATATTTCCAAGTAATAATTAACTTTGAAGTTAAAAGGCGATATTTTTGAATAATATAAATATTCGCAACAATCCAGAGATGGCTTTTATTCCTTGGATGGCCATTATGAATGTTATTGCAAATTGATTGTAAGCGAGCAAAATCAGGCTGGTACTTAAGGAGGGAAAATAAATCTGAAGAAACTATTTTTTTAGTTTATCCAAGGCCTCTTCGACATTTTCATAAATATCAAAAATATCGTTCAGGTTGGTCATTTTTAGCAAGCTTTGAACCGGGCCTTGAAGATTTACCAAAATAAGGTTGCCATCCTTGTTCTTGGTAGACGATAGCGAGGCAATTAATTCCCCCAGGCCTGTGCTGTCTATCCAGTTTACCTTTGTTAAATCAAGAACAACATTTACAATCTTATTGTCAATCAGGTCTTTTACTTTCTCCTGAATTATTCCTTTACCATCGAGACCGGCCAGTTTACCCTCAATCTTGCAAACTGCCACTTCATCGATTATTTCATGAATAATTTTGATCATATCGAAAGATCCTTTTGTAAATTAGATCAATCTTTTCAGACTGAGCAGGGTTTCAATTGTATTGTTTAAAGCAATAGATAGGGAGTTTACCGTTAATATGTTAAATATACTAGAATTAAAAAAATAATACAAGCGAAAATTTCGATCATTCCCATTTACTGAAATTTATCGAGGTTAAATCAGTTTCTTGACCATAGCCGCGCAAGGTCATACGAAGATCATTATGCAACACCTTAAATTGTCTCGATAGGAGATGCGAAAAGACATTATTCTGTTGCGATGAAACCCTTAGATAAATAGCCGATAATTTTTCGGAAAACGCCCAGTTTTCAATGACCTCGATAAAAACGTCCAGGGTTTCTTTGGTCATTTCCGAAGACATTTGTAAAGCATTAATTTTGATGAAACGGCGTTTTTCTTCCTGGGAATAAGTCTGGGTGTGTGCTAAAATAAAACCGACGATACGGTCGCATTTCATTATAAAGCAAGCATCGCCAAACTCAAAATTTTCCACGAGCTCGAGTTCCCTGGTGTAATCCAATCCTGGTTCAATCTGCCGCCAAAATTTTCTGGCGTCTTCTAAAAGAGGAGTTCGTTTCTGCGGGGAGATTTCACTATACATAATCTTGTTAAATTCAGCCAATTTTAGAGGTTGCCGTTCCCCTGAAACTTTTTTAATAACATCAATGACAAGTCCTCGTGGCTCAAACCCGAGCTTTGTGTAAAAAGCTAAATTTCTGGCAGAATTGGCGGCCAATTCTAGTCCAATGGTTTTGGCGCCGGAAGTTTTTAAACTCTCTACTGCAGCTAAAACTATTTTTTTTCCGTATCCCTGACCTTCTTCCGACGGATCGACGCTCAAGGGCCCGAGCCAGCTTACTGTTCCCCACAAACGGGTAAAACAAAAAGAAATTAACCGGTGATTTTTTTCGATGACAAAACAACCGGATGAGTTAGCTGCAAAGTACAGCTCCAAAAATTCTTTCCGGCACAGCGGAACTCTACCCTCGCGATATCCTTGATGAATCCGCGCCTGAGTAAAAGCCTTGGAAAGAAGTAGATTGACTTCTCGTAAATCCTCCCTTTTCATGTGACGAAGATTTATCACTTGGCTATCACCGCTTACCCTGCCCCAAATGAGAGGAAATGTCGACTAAAATTTCCGCGCCAATTCATTCAAAATATCAATCCCCTTAAGTAGTTTCTCATTAGGTACGGCAAATGAAATGCGGAAATGAGTATTCCTTTCTGAAAAAACATTTCCCGGAATAATAAAAACTTTTCTTTCAATGGCCTGGTTTACAAACTCGTCGGCATTCTGCCGCGGCGCTTCAGGAAAAACGTAAAAAGCGCCGTTGGGTTTAATTATTTTAAAATGTTTTTTCAAACCGTTATAAACAAGATCCCTTCTTTCATGATAAGTAGAAACATACTGCTGCATATCAAAATCGAGCGCTTTAACAGCTGCCTTTTGTGCAATTGAGTTGGCACACACATAGGAATATTGCTGGAAAGTAGCCATGGCTTCAATTATTTTTTTTGGGCCGGAAACATATCCCAAACGCCAGCCGGTCATTCCTGCTCTTTTCGAGAAACCGCTTATGATAATAGCATCATCAGTTATGCTGCCCATGCTTAAAAAAGGATCCTGTCCATATATAAACTCATCATATATTTCATCGGAAATGACATGCAGGCCATGTTTATCGGCAAGTTCAGCAACCATCTTGAGTTCTTCCGGACTATATAAAACACCGGTCGGATTGTTTGGATGATTGATGACAATCGCCTTTGTTTTAGAAGTAACAAATGGTTCGATCTCTTCGGGACGGAGGGTAAAATCGGGGTAGGTGTTAAACAATTTCGGAACTCCTCCACACATAATCACAACATTGGCATAGGAGACAAAATAAGGGTCGGCGATCAAAACTTCATCACCCGGACTGACGACACTCATTATGGCAAGAATATAACCGCCTGTTGCACCGGCAGTGATTAACAAATCTTCATGGTTTATATTGCACCGGTTTAAATGTGCACTCAGTTTTTCCCTGAGTTCGGGTATTCCCCGTGTTGAAACATAGCTATTAAATCCATCCTTAATCCACTTAATCCCTTCCTCTTTTATCGGTTCGGGAATATCAAAGTCCGGGTCGCCGATTGAAAGGTCGATACCATCGGGATTTGCACAGGCGATATCAAAAATACGCCGAATTCCCGAAGGCCGAATCTGACTCACACGGCGTGACAGCTGCTTTTCTTTTGGCAATAAGGGCTCC
>SMXC01000357.1 GCA_004356825.1 Caldithrix sp. | reverse complement strand
TCTTGAACTCGCATTAGAGAATGGCACGTTTCGTGAAGACCTCTATTACCGCCTGAATGTTATTCCAATTCATTTACCCCCTTTGCGTGAGCGAAAAGACGACATCCCGATTTTGGTGGAACAGTTTATCAAGAAGTTTAGTATTGAAAATAAATTGCTTCCTCCCAAGCTATCCGACAAAGCTTTAAAAATGAGTTTGGACTACCATTGGCCAGGGAATGTTAGGGAACTGGAAAATGCGATGGAGAACGCCGTGGTCCTCGGCGAAGGGGCGACCATCTTGCCGGAACATTTACCATTTGGCCTGATTGGGCACAAGAAGTCGATGTTGCAGCTTGGCTTTCTCAATAGTGTGGGCAAGGATTATAAAGATAAAATGGCAGCGGCGGAAAAAGCCATTCTGCAAACAGCCATTGAAGAAGCCGGCGGCAACAAATCCGAAGCGGCAAAGATTTTAGACATAAGTTTACGAACCATGCGTTATAAGATAAAAAAGTATGGTCTGTAAACCTAGTTTTCCCCAACCTTTTTTAATCATCTTCAATTTGTCCTCGCTGTGTTTACTCTGGTATTGGGGCTTCGGTGCGCCACGAAGGTGGTTACGGTCGAGATGTTTTTGATTGGGTTCATCTGCACAGCGATCTACCGGAGAACACGCCACTCGGATTCTCATCACTTTTGTCAAAAAATAACAACATTTAAAATCTTGTGGAACTAAAAAATCACAATTGTGGTTATTAGACAGGTTCCCTCAACTGTTTAAAATTTCTATAAGGAATAGGCCATTGTATTTTAGAATCAACTGTTTCATAATAACCGTTTTATTTGCAAACACCGCCTTAGTTTTTTCTCAAAATAAATCTGACGATAAAATTAACGTTTATTTTAAACGGCTTGGAATTCAAGTGATCAAACCGGCAGATTACCTGGAGACATCAGAAAATTCGTCTCAAAACCTGGTAGAAATGCAGGTTAGCCTGGCGGTGCAGGACAATCAACAACTAGTGGACGCTTCGGTTTTGAAGAAAAAATTAATTCGACCCGTCGGCGGCAATTTTACCATTTTAGAAGACGATTTCGAAGGTACTTTTCCGGGGGAAGATTGGCAGACTTTACACAAACCTCAAACCAGCGCCTGGGGAAAATATGATGCTGACGCAATTTCAGGGAGTTTTAGCCTATGGTGCGGCTCAAACCCGTTTTATAATTCTAGCACCCTATCCGGTGAATACCCTGACAATACCCTGACCTGGTTGGTTTCCGGGCCTTATGATTTTTCCGAAATAGAAAACGTGAAACTGAATTTCTATTCTTCGGTAAAGACAGAAATAAATGCGGATATCTTTTTCTGGGGCGCTTCTGTAAATGCTAAGGATTTTTACGGCATCGGCGCCAGTGGCGACTCACAGGGTTGGCAATTCGTTAATTTTAGCTTGAATGAAATTCCGGTTTTAGGAAATTTGAACGGTTCTCCGCAGGTTTGGGTTGCCTTCATGTTTGCAAGCGACGGCTCAGATTCAGATCAGGGTGTTTTTATTGATAAAGTAAAATTGTCCCATGGCCCGGGCTGGCTGCAAGAATTTAGCGGGGAATTGAATGGTAAATTTGCCGCCAATATTTACTCGGGCGGAATCGGCTTGTCAAGACCAGTATTTGTGGATATCGATCATGATTCCGATTTCGATCTCTTCGTCGGTGAATATGACGGGAATATTAACTTTTATCGCAACGACGGGGATAAATCCCAGCCAGAGTGGACTTTTGTAGACAGCTATTACGCGGCAATTGATGTTGGCGATAATAGCGCGCCAGCGTTTGCCGATCTTGATAAGGATGGCGATCAGGACCTGGTTGTGGGAAATTCAAAAGGAACCCTTCATTTTTTTCGCAATGACGGTACGGTTTTGAGCCCGGTTTGGGTTTTTGTCGGTGAGTTGGTCGATACATCCCTGAAGATTATCGATGTTGGCTCGATCAGCACGCCAACCTTTTTCGATATAGATCAAGATGGAGATTTTGATTTATTTATCGGTCAGGGATCCGGCAGAATTGCTTTTTATAGAAACGATTCAACCATTTCGGAAATGGTTTGGACATTGGTTTCCACAAGTTTTCAGGGTGTTGGTACCGGACCTCTAAGCGCGCCCACTTTCGCAGATATTGACGGGGACGGGTTACATGATATTTTCGCCGGCTCGCGCGAAAAGGGGATTTACTTCTTCAAAAACAGCGGCACGCTTTCGCAGCCGGTTTTTGAGTTGACCACTAAGACTTTTGCAAACCTGAGTATCGGTAGTATGACCGCGCCGGCTTTTGCCGATCTCGATGGAGACTCAGATTTGGATTTGTTAATTGGTGAAGCAGAAGGGAAATTAACTATCCTTACAAATCAAGGCAACAAGTCAAAGTGGGTTTTTGATCCCGACCCGGTGGACTTTGATTTACAAACCATTGATGTGGGATTTCAAAGTTCTCCCGAGCTTGTGGACCTGGATGCTGACGGCGATTTAGATTTGGTTCTCGGCTCATCCGACCAGAAGTTTCATTTTTTTAGAAATGATGGCGATAAAACTCACCCTCAATGGAATTTCGTTGCAGGTTATTTTGGCGATATTGCAGTAAACAACTGGAGTACGCCTGCGTTTGTGGATATCGACAATGATGGTGATTTGGATTTGTTCAGCGGTACCAAAACAAAGCCGGCTTGCCTTCATTCGAAATGACGGCACCAACACTAACCCAGTTTGGAAATTCGTTACTGATTATTATGGTTACTTGAGCTTTGACAGCCAAACCATGTCTCCTGCCTTCGCAGATATCGACAGCGACGGGGATTTTGATCTCTTTGTTGGAAAAAATTTAAAAGGAATTTCTTTTTTTGAGAATATAGGAACGGCTGAAAAGGCTGAATGGAAATTGATAAAGAACGATTTGGTAAACAATCAGGCCCTGCGCCGGGTTACGCCGGTTTTTGTGGATATCGACAACGACGGCGATTTGGATTTGTTTAGCGGCTCCCAGCAGGGAACCATTCAGTTTTATGAGAACATCGGAGATCGCACAAACCCTCAATTTTCCCTGGTGGACATTGACTACCTAAACAGCCGGGTGCGGCTGTTCAGTACACCTGCCTTTGGGGATATCGATAACGATGGTGATCTGGATCTTTTTGTCGGCAATAATAGCGGCGGGTTGAATTTTTGGCGCAATATGTCTGCAGAACCGTCATTTTTGGAGAAAAACTCTGCTTTGGCTCATAAAACGCTTGCCGCGCCGATTGCATTAAGAAATTTACCGATGCCGTTCAATCCCGGCTCATCGATTCAATACGAAGTTCTAAAAGATACTGAAATCTCTGTAAATATTTATAATTTGCTGGGTAAACCAATTGTTAAACTCCTGCAAAAACACCATTCAAAAGGTATTTTTACCACGCTTTGGGATGGCCGTGATCATTATGGAAAAGAAGTCACGAACGGGTTTTACTTAATTCGTTTTGATGCGGGGACAGGAGCGGTTTCCCATAAAATAATGTTGTTAAGACAATAATTTTTCATCTAACCTGCATTATTCATGAATTCTGATGAGGTATGTTCGCAGTACAGCCTTTAGGCTGCCATGAGCACGCTAAAGCGTGAACTACAAACTATGTCATCTCTACTTTTGACAGGTTGCTATTGTTGTTTTGTACCTAAAACGTAGGTTTATGAATAATGCAGGCTAAAATAACCAATTTATTCCACGACTTTCGGGGAGAAAAATAATTTCCACCGAAACAAAGCTAATGGCCGAGGGTCACCGAAGATTTTAAATGATATTACTGAACGGCTTTTTCCTGTCATTCCGGCGTGCTTTCAGCCGGAATCCAGTTTTGCAGTTCTGTATTGATGTAGATGCCGGCCTAAAAGCATACCGGCATGACAAAACATCACTCCTATTTTCTGTGCAAAATATTGTCATTCTTATAGTGAAAGAATTTGCATAACCTTTGCCTCCTTCATTGTAACCCTCCATTTGTTATTCCTCGTAAACTTTTAATCTATAGATAGTTATTGAAACTATAGAATCTACCATAAATACGAGTTCGAAGATGGCATGGACTTTGCGTGTCTCGTGGCCTTGTGGCAGTGAACCTATATTTTATGCAATTTTTGTAACAATCCTATTTCAAATTACTTTTTTTTAAAAAATAAAAAACTCCTAATGACGGAAGGAGGTGACACTGTTTTTTCATTAGGGAGAGAATCGTCCGCTTCTATAATTAATTCTATTAATTTTTTATTTAATCTTTAAATGGAGGTAATTATGATTAGAAGGTTTTTATTAATTGTAATTGCTATGTTAATGCCATTTGCTTTGCTTGGTCAAACGATCGGTAAAATAGTAGGTACGGTTACCGATAGAGAGACAGGTGATGCTTTACCTGGCGCTAACGTTGTAATTGAAGGGACCACTTTAGGCGCAGCGTCGAATGTAAGTGGTGAGTTTATTATTTTGAACGTACCTGTAGGGGCTTATTCAATTAAGGCCTCTTTTATCGGGTACAAATCTGTAACCCTGCAGAATGTTCGGGTTAGTATTGGTTTGACCACTGAAGCCAATCTGGCGCTTCCAAGTGAGGCACTGGAGGTAAGCGACGTGATTATTATCGCCGAACGACCCCTGGTCAACAAAAACGCCACCAACGAGGTGCATATTATTACCGCAGAACAAATTGAAAACCTGCCGCTGCGTGGCTATACTAACGTAGCCGGGCTTCAAGGCGGGGTTACCCAAATTGGTGGTACGCTTTATGTTCGTGGCGGGCGTCCTGAAGAGATACAGTATTATGTAGATGGCGTTTCTCAAAACGATCCATTTACAAATAATCAGGCCGGGGACCTCATCAGTGGTTCCATTGAAGAAGTTCAAGTGCAAACCGGCGGTTTTAACGCGGAATACGGTTTTGCAAATTCGGGAATTATACAGGTGAGCACCAAAACCGGTAGGAGTAATTATACGGTTAGTGGCGAAGTCATTACCGATGCCTTCTTAAGCAAAACCAGCGAGAAACTGGGCGCATTTGGCTATGGCTACAATATTGGCAACGTTGCCATTAGTGGCCCGGTGCCGAACATGGATAGGATTAAATTCTACGGCGCGTTCGAAGTCAGTGATTTCGATGATCGTAGAAGGTCTGCCGGTGTGCATGTGACCGGAATTGAGACGGTGGGATTTGACAGCACCGCAAACCAGGGGGCGGGGGCCCCAATTCTGGGTGACGTTGCGCTAGGCGGCGGCCCTCTTCCCAACAATGATCTGCAACGGTTGAATTGGAACGTTAATCTCACTTTTGATTATAAACCGCTGCGGTTTAAGGTTGGCGGTAATTCTACCAGGGATGAGTTTAACGAATTCAATCAACTTAATGCAGCGTTTAACACAGATCTGAATGCAGCCAGAACGCAGGATACAGATTCTTATTATCTCAAAGCAACGCACACGATTGGCAGCAATACCTTCTACACTGCCACCGCAAGCTGGTTCCGAGTTCAGGCAACAGACTATGATCCTCGCTTCGGTTCGGATTTCGCAGCTTATGGCGACACGACCAGAAACTCGGCTCTGCCAGCGCCCGGCAACCAGCCGCGAACCAATGATCTGCATGCAAGGTTTCGGCCCGCAGGCACGACTATGGCGGTCCCTAACCATTCCAAGAATACCAATTTTACCTTCAGGAGCGACTTAACTCACCAGCGAGGCAGAACCCATGAGTTTAAAGTCGGTTTTGAAGCGCGCTTATACACGGTTCGCAGTTATAGTGTAAGTGCTATGCGGATTGCCAGCGCCCGTAACGCGAATCCTGATGCAAGCGAGGTAAGTGTCTACCAATCAGCTTTCGCCGGCAATATTGGTTATGATATTACCGGACAAAACGAAATCAATTCCGGAATTGACAAACCTCGTAAGCCGGTCGTCGCCGGTGTTTACATTCAGGACAAGCTGGAATTTCAGGATATGGTTGTGAACCTCGGTCTGCGTTGGGACTATTTCAAAACCGATGCACCGACTTTCAATGATCCGAGCAATATCATTATTACGCAGGATGGGCAGATCGATCCGGCCCAGCTTGGCGACGCTAAAGTTTACAACGACCTGAACCCGAGAATCGGGCTTTCTTTCCCGGTTACGGACAGGACGGTCTTCCATGCACAGTACGGCAAATTCACCCAGCCGCCTGAGCTCGACCGCTTGTTTATTGCTTATACGGATTTTGCCAACAATCTGCAATCCGGTAACTTTACGCAAAATGAAAATCCGGCGCTGAAACCGGTTAAGACCACGTCTTATGAGCTCGGTTTTCGTCAGCAAATCGGCGATAATGCGGCTCTTGATATTACCGCATATTACAAAGAGCTCACAGATCTGGTTCAGCAGCGAAATCTTACTGCTACGCCTAGCTCTTATGCCCTATATATCAATGGCGATTTTGGCACCATCAAGGGGCTCTCTGCAACTTTTGAGCTGAGACGCACCAATAGAGTTGCGGCTACGGCACAATATACATTGCAGATTGCTGCTGGTACCGGTTCTGACGGCGCAGACGCCTCTGCCATCAACTGGCTGGGTACGCCACCGGTTTATCCGACATTTGTAGCGCCGCTTGACTTTGACCAACGCCACACGGGCGCGATTAATTTGGACTTTAGAACCCTGGCCGGCGACGGTCCCGAGTTTGGCGGCGGTCATCCGTTTGGTCGTATGGGTCTCAACCTGCTGTTTACCTTCCATAGTGGCAGACCCTACACCCCGGGTCAGCAACGCTCTGCTATTTTCGATACCGGTCCTGCTGCACAAAACAGGCCTCAGGCTGAAATCAACAGTGCCAATGAGCCTTTCCTGACCAATCTCGATGCCAAATGGGATAAGTCATTCACATTTGGTAATATTGATTTTAACGTTTACCTGTGGGCCATCAACCTGCTGGGTAGCGAGGGCATTCGCAATGTTTATGACCAATCCGGAGAGGCACATACGGATGGCTATCTGCAAACACCTCAAGGTCAGGTTTTTACGGATCGCGCAAACGATCCCCTTAACTCCACCGTGCTCAATCCTGCTTCATTCTATACGGCACGGGTAAATAACCCCTTCAACTTTGAACAACCGAGACAATATCGTTTAGGGTTGAGGTTTAACTTCAGATAATCACGACAGGAGTGTTCTGTGTACTTGATATGCAGAACACTCTATTTTTAAAGTATTTGCTAAAATTATTTGGCTATTATTAAGGAGGCAAAATATGCGTAGAACTTTTATGATGTCTATTCTCTTCTTATTCGTTATGGCTCTGGTGTTCGGTTTAAGCCAGCAGGCCATGACGGGAGAGAGTAAAATGAAGGGGTATAACCCGAGATTGGCCAAGGTCTTTGGAATTGACCGGCCATTCTGGACCCCAAACCGGATAGGTAACTATATTACCAATAACGGCCAGCTCGTCAGCCATATTCCTACTGGCAGCGCCGGTTTGGAGTGGCCTTTAGGCTCCGGTAACCACATGCACTTTGCAGGTGGTATCTGGCTCGCTGGTTTAAAAAATGGTCAGGTTGTCGTTGCTGCCGGGGAATTCGTAGTTGAGTTTCAACCCGGAAAAATTCTTGCAAACGGTGAAGCCGACAATTCGCAAGATTCCAAATACAAAGTCTATATTATTAAGCAGTCGGATTTCGCCGACCGCCTGGCAAACCCTGACTTTGTTAACTGGCCCGTCGCGGATGGCGCGCCGGTAGATGAAAACGGCGATCCGCTGTTAATCGGTACTGAAACAACCTGGTGTGTTTTTAATGACCTCAACGCAACGCTGCACAATAACGTGTTCCAGACCCCGCCCATGGGCATAGAAGTGCAGCAGCTGACCTGGGCTTTTGACAGACCCGATGCGTTTGGCGACATGTTGTTTTATAAATACACCTTTATTAATAAGAGCGGCGTCGATATTACGGAGATGTACGTTTCATTGTGGAATGATATCGACATCGATGACGCACTGGATTTAGTGGGCGCTGATACCACACTTTCCATGGGATATATGTACAAAACCCAGTCATCAGCAGGGTTTGGTGATGCGGCACCGGCGATCGGCATGGACTTTTTCCAGGGTCCGATTGTTCCTTCCCCGGGTGACGTCGCCAATGTCTCCGGACGAGCGGTGCCTGATTTTAGGAATCTGGGTTTGACCTCGTTTGCGAAGTATATTAACGGCGGTCCGCCGCAGCTCAGCGATCCGGAAAATGGCCCCGAGGCCTATAATTTTATGAAAGGGCTGGATCCGTTTGGCGCCCCTATTATAGATGAAACAACAGGACTGGAAACGAAATTCTGGCACGCCGGCGACCCGGTGACGGGTACGGGCTGGCTGGATACCGATCACGATGACAAACGCTTCCTGATGAATTCCGGTCCGTTTACCCTTGCCGCCGGCGACACCCAGGAAATCGTTGTGAGTATCATGATCGCCCAGGGAACGACCGGTGTGCAGAGCGTCGATTTGTTAAGACAGGCAGATCGAATTGCCCAGTTAGCATACGATATTAACTTTGCATTACCGCCGACCCCTGATAATCCGAGGGTAGACGTCACCACGGAAGAGAATTCAATTTTTCTCTCCTGGGACTCTGCACAAGAAGCCTATACGGCAAACGATCCAATTGATGTTGATTCGCTTGGAAATCCGACCGAATATACATTTCAGGGATATAATGTTTATCAGCTTGATTCCCCGATTATCACTCCGGCAACGACTGTCAAAAAACTGGCGACCTTTGATGTGATCGACGGCATTGTTGATATCCGCGATGACGTATTTGTGCTTTCGATTGGTCAGACGGTCAACCTGGTAGTGCAGAATGCCTCGGACTCCGGTATCAAACGACATCTGCAAATTAATGTTGACGCCGTTAGCGGCAATGCACCACTGATTCAGAACAGAAAATATTACTTCGCGGTGACCGCTTTTGGTTACAACGAGCTCGGTATTCCAAGGACACTTGAGAGCCCGATGGACGTTAAGACCATACGGCCGCAAAGTCCGCCGCTGGGTACGGACCTCTCCGAAGCTTCTGCAGTTGGCGAGGTTCTTGCATCCAGTCGTGTTGCAGGTCCAAGTGATGGCAGCATCACGGCGACTGTTGTTGACCGCAGCGCTTTAACCGGTCATACTTATGAAGTGCGGTTTAGAATAGCCGATGCGGGACCGGATTCCGGTTCAATCGTTTATGATGTGGTTGACATGAACACAAGTGAAGTAAAAGCCTCGGGTTTCAAAAACCAGAGCGACGCCCTTGGCACTGATGATTATCCTGTTGTTGACGGAGTACTGGTAAAGGTTGATGGCGCGCCAGACGGGTTCAAGAGCTTTCAAATGGTAGCTAACGGCGCGGGACCTCTTGTGCCATCTATAGGCGCGGCTTCCGACTTCCGTGGCTTCCCCGGCAGCACGCCCCGGGCTAATGCTGATCAACAGGTCGGTACTGGACAGTGGTTTTTCAATGTAGGCGGTGGAGCCAATGATGGTACTCTCGAGACCTTTATCGCAAGGTCCCTGCGCGGTTCCAACTTTAGCCGCGTGATTCCGTTTGACTGGGAAATGCGCTTTACTGCCAGAGGTAGTTGGGCGATAAGGTGGTTCGAGGACGATTTTCTTGTCAAAGTCCCCTTTGAGCTATGGAACATCGGCATTGGTACCCCTGATGATGCGAGCGATGATTATCGCTGTATCCCCTGGTTTCTGTCCAATGGCGGTGTAGGGGGGCTGCAAACCGACCCTGCCGGTTTGACCTATCAGGTAGATCCTAACGATAGTGGGGCTTCAGGTGGTACAAATGACCCGTATACCCCATGGATTTACTGGAGAATACCGGAGGAGCATTTGGATGCTACTCCAGGAGAAGCCGGCTACAATGCATATCTAACTCAAATCGATACAACAATAGTGGGTGCTGTTGGCAATATATCTTATGCGGGTGGTGGCGGTGAAGCATTCGCCAGAACCATCCTGGTCAGTTTTAACGGCGGGGATGTCAGCGGTGGCGTGGTTCCTGCTGATTTGCAACTGTTTCCGGAAGAAGGTTCGGTTATTCGAATCGTCACCACCAAACCGAACACAGTTGACGATGTCTTCACTTTTACATCTGTTGCTCCGGTTACCGGTAGCGCTGCATTGAGCGCCCAGCAAGCTGCTGAGTTGGTTAATGTCTGGCCGAATCCTTACAACGGATTTAATATCGAGCAATTAAACGTTATCCAACGCTTTGTAACGTTTACGCATTTGCCCGAAGCCGGTGCGAAAATTCGAATCTTTACCCTGGCTGGTGAACTCATTAAGACCATCGATCATGAGAATGGTACTCAGTTCAGTCAATGGGATCTACGGAACGAAGATAATCTGCCCGTAGCAAGCGGTATGTATATCGCTCACATTGATATGGGTACTATCGGTATAAAAGTACTGAAGCTCGGAATCTTTACACCAGAGGAAAGATTGGACATTTTCTAAATTTTGAATGATTTGTCGGGGTGTGGTATCTAAAAAAACCACATCCCCAAACCATTCTCTTTTAAAACTAAAAGAGCAAATGAGTTAGAAATCCAAATAGGAGACAACATGATGAAAATAAAAGGTTTTAGTATCTTAATTTACTTGGTTTTGTTCTCCCTCGTTTTTTTCGCGGTCCAGGCTGAAGCGGGCAGCGAAAAAAGGCGGGGAACGGCCGGCGCGATGGAGCTGCTGATACCAGTGGGCTCCCGCGGGACCGCTTTGGGTGGCAGCTTTAATGCTTCCATTACTGGCTGTGAGGCTATTTTCTGGAATCCGGCTGGTTTGGCTGTGTCAACCGCAAAAGCCGAAGTTATGGCCTCACATTTTGAGTATATTGCCGGAATCAATGTTGCATATGCCGCTGCGGCGTCAAAATTTGACATCGGAACCATTGCAATAAGTGTTAAGTCATTGGACTTTGGTGATATTCCCATTACCACAGAAGCGGCACCGGAAGGGACCGGTCAGTCATTCAGCCCAACATTTATTACCGTAGGGTTGACCTTTTCAAAACAAATGACGGACCGTATCGCCTTTGGTACCACTGCGAAGATTATATCTGAGACTATCCAGAATGTTTCGGCAAGTGGGGTTGCCTTTGATTTTGGAATTCAGTATATCGCCGGTGGCACCGGTCTTAGACTTGGAATTGCGTTAAAGAATATCGGACCGAATATGAAGTTTGGCGGTGCTGATTTAGAAACCCGTTTGCCGCCAGCCGGTACCGAACCGGGTACGCGTAATAGCAATTTAAGAACGCCGCTGGCAGCATTTGAACTTCCCTCGACTCTGGAACTAGGTCTTTCCTATGACATGTCTATGGGAGAGAATAATGCTGTGACGATTGCAGGGAATTTCATGAACCACAACTTTGGCTTTGATACATACGGCCTCTCTGCAGAATATGGATATAATAAATGGGTTTTCCTTCGCGGCGGTTTTGTGACCGGCTTCAACCCGGGCAACTCTGAATTCGTAAGCAGTGATGAAGAATTCCTTTATGGACCAAGCTTCGGAGCCGGAGTTAATCTTAACGTAGGTTCTTTCAACGTCCTTCTTGACTACGCCTACCGCTCAACCAAGTTCTTTGATGACAACCAGTGGTTTACATTATCGTTGGTATTCTAATGTAATTTCGCTTTAGTGTTGAGACAAAAGGGTTGGCTTTCAAAGCCGACCCTTTTTTGTTTGCAGCAGGTTTTCAATAAAACTTTAAGAGACCGAATCACTGAGAAACTTTATAGACAGCCAGGAAAACTTCGGTATTTTCAGCTAGGTTTTTTTAGCCTAACCAGATCATGCTAAAATATATTATATCCGTCGTTTTAAGTTCGACTCTTTTTACCGCCAGCATAGCCGAAACTTCCGAGCCAGCCAACAAAGTTAAAAAGAAGGGCTCAAAACTTGCCAAAGTTTACGGCATTGACCGCCCGTTTTGGACGCCAAACCGCATTGGTAATTATATCACCAACAATGGCCAGCTTGTCAGCCATATTCCAACCGGCAGCGCAGGTATGGAATGGCCTTTAGGCTCTGGAAACCATATAAACTTTGCTTCCGGTCTCTGGCTTGCTGGCATGAAAGATGGTGAGATTGTCACCGCCGCCGCTGAATTTATCACCGAGTTTCAGCCTGGGAATGTGACCGGTCATGCACCCGGGTTAGCCGGCACGCCTGCCAACCCCGAGGATAAACGGTTCAAAGTTTATATCATTAATCAAGGGGACGAGCTCGAGCCGTTTCGGAACCCGGATTATCTCAACTGGCCGGTTGAACACGGAGCGCCAGTGGATGAAAATGGCAAGCCGCTTTTGCGCGGCACTTCTACTGCGTGGGCCGTGTTTAATGATTTCAACGATTCGCTTCATACCAACCTTTTTCAATCTAAACCTATGGGTGTTGAAGTACAGATGACCGCCTGGGCCTTTGACCGTTTGGACGCCTTTGGGGATATGATGTTTTTTAAATTTCTTTTCATAAACAAAAGCGGCACAGACATTACCGATAGCTTTGTTACATTTTGGGCGGACATCGATATTGATGATGCCCTCGATTTAGTCGGTTGCGATACCACGCTCTCGTTGGGTTACATGTACAAAACTCAGCCCTCTCCCGGTTACGGCGATAATGCACCCGCAATTGGCTATGATTTCTTCCAAGGACCAATTGTGCCCTCGCCGGGCGATACCGCGAATGTGTCCGGTAGGAAAGTGCCCGATTTTAAAAACCTTGGACTGACCTCTTTCAATAAGTATATTGGCCCCGGTCCGCCGCAATTTAGC
>SMXC01000356.1 GCA_004356825.1 Caldithrix sp. | reverse complement strand
TTTGTTCGAGTTTGACACTTTCAAACCACCTGAAAAATTCGGCGGCAAACAATGCTCATTCTTAACCGGACACTAATGGTATAACTAGTAATTCTGTAGACCTCCAGATCCTTACTTTTACCAGGATATGGTTAAAGTATCTTTTTTCGCTACCTGCTCTTTCTATGTATCACGAGTTTTTCGTGATATGTAGCCCCCTCAAAGTACAAAAAAAATACAAAAAGTCAACAATAATAATAACAGAAAATAAATGTTGTACTTTTCTGATTTTTTTATTAGATTTGCGTCAGCCATCTACATATCACCCCATATAGAATGATATTTCACTAACCCAAAAATTGTTATGGAGCCTCTGCCAAAGGAATTAGCAGCCCAATTTGAACGCCTTTTAATATCGATTCAAATAGAAATCGCGAAACAGAGCCAGTATAAAAAATGGTTACGTTACTACCTTGATTTTTGTCAGAAATATAAATTCGAGCAACTGAAAATTCAGAGCCTGCCGCACTTTTTGAACAAATTAAAACAGAAAGGGCAAACAATAGAACAGCAAGATCAAGCTTCGCATGCAATCGCTTTATTCTACAAAATAGTTCAACCAAATGTAGCGCCTAATAAAACCAGCGCGAAGCCCAATATCGATAAACAACATCAGGCAAAGAAAGACAACAAGAGCCAGGGCGGTTTACAAGGCGAAAAGCAAAAATGGTCTATGCTGCGCCAAAAACTTACCAATGAAATAAAGGTAAGGCACTACGCTAAAAGTACTTTGCGGACTTATACAAACTGGATTGAAAGATTTCAAAGTTTTACGAAGAGCAAGGAGACAGCGCTGCTATCAAGCGCTGATATGAAGGACTATCTGACTTTTCTGGCGGTGAAGTGCAAGGTGTCTGCCTCAACGCAAAACCAGGCTTTTAACGCATTATTATTTTTTTACAGACATGTTCTTGAATTTGACTCCATCGAAATAAAGGATGTGCCCAGGGCGAAAAGAAGATCTTATATACCCGTTGTCCTTTCGAGGGAAGAAATCGATGCAATAATCGAAAATCTTGAGTACCCATATGACCTTGTTGTTTATTTGCTGTATGGCTGCGGACTTCGTTTGTTTGAGTGCCTTAATTTGCGGATTAATAATTTTAATTATGATACCATGATCTTAACCATTCATGACGGCAAGGGCAAAAAGGACAGAACCATGCCCATCCCGGCAAAGATTCTGCCGCAACTACAAGCACATCTTCAGCGAGTCAAAAGTCTGCATGATATGGATTTGAAAAAGGGTTACTCAGGTGCCTTTATGTTCGATGCCATTGAAAAAAAATATAAGAATGCGTCAAGGGAGATAATCTGGCAATGGTTTTTCCCGGCAAAACAGCTAACGCAGATTCCGGAAACCGATGAATATAAACGATATCATCTTCATAAAACCCATGTTCAAAAGGCAATTAAAAAAGCCGTTACTGAGGCTAAGATATGCAAGCGAGCTTCAGCGCATACATTTCGTCATAGTTTTGCGAGCCACTTGTTGCAAGCAAATTATGACATTCGTACGATTCAGGAGTTAATGGGACATAGTGATGTTAAAACCACGATGATTTATACACATACAATTAAGAGCCAGACGATAAAGGAGGGTAAAAGTCCGCTCGATTTTTAATGGGTGTTCAACATATGTTTTCTATAGTTTCTGAATAAGGCAATGCTAGCTTGCCAGCAGGCAAACCAGTAAAATATCTGAATAACTCGGTTAGCCTGCATTATTCATGAAGCTGCGTTTTAGGTACAAACAAACAATAGCGGCCTGTCAAAAGTAGAGATGACATAGTTTGTAGTTCACGCTTTAGCGTGCTCATTGGCAGCCTAAAGACTGTACTACGAACATACCTCATCAGAATTCATGCAGGTTAGTCGTGAGTTAACTAAAAACTCCCTGAAAAATGCCTGAAAAACCATGCTACTTCTTCTTCCAGTTCTTCAGTTGCCTTTGCTGCTCCGGGTAAGGAATTCCGTGCTCGATCCATTTCTTAGCCGGTTCGCCTTTCAGGTAATGACCAAACCATTGTAGAATTCGACGATGGTAATCGATGCGGTTTTTGTCTTGGCGGAGGCCATGCCCTTCTTTAGCGTAGACCAGGAGAACCATCTGTTTCCCGGCCCGGCGGGCAGCATTGTAATACTCAATACCCTGGCGCCAATCGACATTCTTATCGTTGTCACCAACCTCGAACAGCAAAGGTGTGTTGAGCTTGTCCACATTCATCACAGGTGAGTTGCGCATGTAGCCTTCAGCATCTTGCCAGGGCGGCACCATCATGCGCTCCTGGCTGACCTCAAAGTGATAGTTTTCCGGCGTACCGCCGAAGTCCCAGGCAACCATGCCGTACATGCTGATTAAATCAGTTAAACCCGCGCCGGCAACACTGGCAGCAAAGATATCTGTCTGGGTGACCGCAAATCCCGCCTGGTACCCTCCCCACGAGTGTCCAACCAGACCGATACGTTTATCATCAACCAAGCCCATATCTACGACTTTTTTGACGGCAATTTCTATGGTTCGCACAGATGAAATTCCGGGATCGCCCGCATCAAAAACAATATCGGGCTGCAGCACAAAATAACCCTGACTGGTAAATACGCTATGATTATAGTAGTTGCGCTCCGACGGAACCGCATAGCAATGAACCACTCTGGAGCGTATTTCATAAATATAGGTAATCATCGGGTATTTCCGGCCGGGCTGGTAATTGGCCGGGTAAAAGAGTGCGCCCTGTAGTCGGCGGCCCTTGGCATTAGTATACTCGATCAGCTCCGATTTTCCCCATGCAAAATCTTTCTGAAAAGGGTTGGTGTCCGATACTTGCTTGCTCTTGGCAAAATCACCCTGAGTGACAAAATAATCCGGAGAATCTCCAAAACCCTCAATGACATAGGCAAGCGTGTTAGCGTCCTTTGCCTTGACCAGACGACTGGCAAAAACGTCTCCCCACACCAGGCTCTTAAGACTTTTCCCGGGGATGACGCTGGCATAACCGGCTTTCTTAGTCCATTCGCCGGATCGATGTAGATAGAGCGGTTTCTTGGTGTCGATAGTATCTTCATCAGGATCCAGGCGGACATACCGATGGATGATTTTTTCGGTTTCACCGTCCGTGATATTTCTGCCGCGGGAGCCGTCTGCCCAGAATTGCCAGATGTTGTATTTCGAATGGACAAAGAATGACTTGCCGTTTTTTGCCCAACCGATAAATCCGTATGGGGGTTTCTGCTCCACGGGGTGGTCGTCTTCTTTGTTGACGAACGACGCTGCGCTGCCAACAGTGAGGTTTCGATCCTTTGCAGATTTAAAATTGTAGAGGTGGTAGTGATCGTCCGTTAAATAAACGATGTTTTTTCCATCGGGGCTGATCGAATAAAAATTATTAACTCGAGCCAAGAACTTATGTTTTTTGCCTGTATAAATGTCGATTGTGTAAACATCAGAGTGCGGCCGTCCGAACATACCATCGAACTCGTAAGGTGTGGCGTCAAGTCCAAGCACGACGGGCGCGTCATCCTGAAGCCGGGTACGCTCCGTAAGCTCATCACCGAGTTGAACAAACTTGTTGTCCTTGATATGCCAGACCGCAAGGTGCGCGTCTTCACGTTTATTTTCTGCTCGCTGCTTCTGCTCAGGGATAATTCGTACATCCCTGCTATGCCAGATTTGCAGAGCAGGCGCCTCGTCAGTCAAGAGACTATCCGGGTTCCCGGTATTTGTCGAATCTTGATTGGCCGAATCTCCTTTGGTCGTATCTTCCTTGACCGGCTTCAGGATCCATTCTTTTGTAGCAAAAAAGAGGGACTTCCCGTCTTTCGACCACTCCAGAGGGTGGTTGCTGACGACTCTTGTGTGGCCCGAAAAACCGGTCATTCCTGTCTGGTCAAAGATGCCGGCCTTGGCTGTCGTGCTTGCAAGCTGCTGCCAGGAGAGAATAACATGGGTTGAATCTTCATACGTGTCATTCTTCTCCACCCGAAACAGAGCCAGGTCATCGCTCTTTTTGCGCCAGCTCAGGCCTGTGTAAAGCGCATCTTTACTATCCAGAAGTTTAAGCGCACCAGTGGCTCCATCGAAGAGCTGAATGCCGTTACCTGTTTTCCCTTCAGTGTCGATGATTACGGCAAGGAGCGCGCCATCTTCCTGCCAGCTGTACTCGGCAACATTACCAAAACTGAAATCGCTGCCGGTGTTCAAGTTGCGTACGACTAAGTCAGCGCTTTTATTTTTTCTGTCCTCGGGTGCATAGCGCTTCATGGCCACGAACCGACCGTTACCGCTGAAGGCGAAGGAGGCAACATCTTTGATCACAGTGCTGTCGCCATTCACGAGGCCAAGCAGACCGAACTTGGTGTGCACCGGCTCTTTTTTCTTTTCAAGTTTTTTGCGCTCTTTGGCAGGGAGATTAATCAAATAACCCAACCAGCGGCTGTCTTTGGAAAACTGCTGGTCTGAACCCTGCTCCAACACCTTGTTGGTCTCCGTCTTCAGATTGTGAAGTCGGAGCTCATCTTTGTCGTTATTTCTTCGTATGGGGTAGACCAGCCAGATGCCGTCCCGCGACAATGCGCCACCCCGACCAAGACTTTCCCATTTCCCGTAATCTTTGGGCGAAACGGGCTTACGATCTTCGGATTCGAATTGCGTGGTTTTTGGGCTCGCGACTGTTAAACCGTTTTGAATGCCCGATATCAAAATGGCTGTCACGAGAATCAATTTGAATTGGCGAACGAAAGAGTTCATAGCGGATCCTTTATAAATAGGTTTTGCATTTACGAAGCATAGGATTTTTGTTTGAAAAAACCTGTCTCAACATTAACGCTCACCCGCCGAAGTAGGAGGTCGGGTTGAGTCCCTGGCTAGATGTGTTATCTCCGATAGATCAATGGACTCGGATTCAGTTTTTGTTTTCGAGCCGTTGAAGCTTGAACTCCCACCTTGTTGCGGAGGGCGACCCCAGAGGAAAGCCGACACAGGAGGCGACTCTAATTATGCGCGCAGCGCCACCTGTCGAGGAGACGCCCGCAGCCCGTCTGAGGACCCCGCAGCTGTCTTTTTTCCCATATCCGCCCACAAAAGCGAGGAGGCCGAAGCGGCTCAAAACGTGAAACGGCAAACGTAAAACGTAAAACGAAAAAAGAGATGTGTCGGGATTTCTCTATATAGCCGTAGGTGCTTATTTATTTAAAGATTGCAAAAGGAAACAAAAAGTCAATAGTACTACACAATTTAAAAAGCCCCCTGACTATCCGGGAGGGGATTTCCAAGGGGACTTTATGATCGCTAATATATAAGACACATTTAAGGACTGGAATCTCCAAAATGGAGAGACAAATTAAGGAATGGTGAAAATTCGTTGGATGTGCGAGAGCATGACTCACGCCGCAAACAGCAGTTTATCTGCTGCTTTGCCTTGTTCAGTATAGTATGTGGATGCATTCAGCTTTTCGCTTCTGTGACAGGCGAGAATTTCAAACTAATTTTTAGTGTTGCTATCAAAATCACGACACTTACCAATAACCATATAGTCCCCCATAGAACGGTAGTACCGCCAAATTCTTCGGCAA
>SMXC01000355.1 GCA_004356825.1 Caldithrix sp. | reverse complement strand
CGAATCTGAGCAACGGTTAAAAGAATTTAAGAAAAAGAACAAGATAACTTCTCTTCAAAGAGAATCTGAAGAAATCTTACGTCGTATCACAGATGCGGAAGTCCGCTATAATCAAACTAAGACCCAGCGGCGTGCTACCGCGGAAAGATTGAAAACAGTCAAAGAAAAACTGTCTATTAATAGAAAAAAATTAGTCCCTTTGGCAACAGATGTCAGCAGCCCCGCTTATGCGAAACTAAAACAAGTACTTGTCGAATTACAGTTCCAATATACGGGATTATTAGTTCAAAATTATAATGAGAGTCATCCTAAATTAGTCGAATTGAAGCGGGATATTGAGCAAATTAAAGAGAGCTTGACCCGTGAAGCCTTAAAGCTAGTTAATGATGAAAGCGTCCTCGACCCACTATCACAAATCAGCCTTTACCTAAACCAATCTGTTGCGCTGGAAGTGGATTTGGAAACTTATAAAGCTCAGGAACTTGCATTAAAACAGATCTTGAACGGTTATGAAGCTACCTTAAAGACTTTGCCTGAAAAAGAGCTGGAGCTGGCGAGCTTAGTGCGTTCCAAGGATGTTAATGAAAAGTTGTTTCTGATGCTGGCAGAGAAGCGCGAAGAGGCCAGGATTTCTGAGGCGGAAAAAATTGGGAATTTAAGAGTTATTGATTTGGCAAAATTACCAAAGCAACCGGTCAGGCCACAAAAAACAGTGAATTTGACTGTTGGAGCGGTGATCGGCCTTTTACTCGGGTTTGCTCTGGTCTTTACGAGGGAATTCCTAAATAAAACGATAAAAAAATCTGAAGAAATTGAAGCGCTTACATCCTGGCAGGTTCTCGCAGTTGTCCCGAAGATTGAAATTTCCAGCAATGGTGATGCTGAAAATTTGAATAATTCCCGAGATCATAGTCCGATGGAGGCAGATGCCAAGCGCGGGATGTTAACCAATTATGAACCTACAGGAGTCGCAGCTGAAGCTTTTAGGGTCCTTCGCACAAATATGCAGTTCTTAAATAGTAAGCACAAAATGAAGACGGTCCTGGTAACCAGTTTAATGGCCGGAGATGGCAAATCAACCACAGCAACCAATTTAGGCATAAGCTTAACTAAGTTAGGCATGAAAGTACTTTTGATAGACGCCGATTTGAGACGATCGACCCTCCATAAGTTGCTGAGCGTTTCAAAAGAACCCGGTCTCGCAGATGTATTGCTTAATCATCATACAATCGTTAGCGACTTGATTGCAGAGGATCAGGAGAGGGAGTTTTATGACAATGCCAGCGAGTCTCCGGTGTGGTCAAACATTCAGAGTTTGAAGGGTCATAAGAAAGATGTTGAGCCTCTTGAAGAGAATTTTATTGAGTTCTCCCAGGCGGCGGATGGAAACAAAAACGATAAACTTCCCAAGCTTCAATATAGGAATTTATTAAATACCTCCCTGGTCGAATGTGTTCAAGCCACACGAGTCAAAGGCTTAAAAGTTCTGACCTGCGGCAAATTGATCGAGAATCCCAGTGAGATACTTTCGACCGTTTCATTTAGACTGTTGCTTGAAGAAGTTGGTAAGAAATTTGATTTGGTTTTAATTGATAGCCCGCCATTGTTGGTGGTTCCGGATTCCATGATTATGTCATCGCTAGTAGATGGGGTTATGGTTGTGCTTGAGTATAACAAATGTGAACAGCAAAGGTTGCTTAATGCACATAAGTTTCTCACCAAAACGGGCGCTAATGTGATTGGAGCAGTTTTAAATAAGGTTGATATCCAATTAATGTATAAAGATAAGGATTATTATTATTACGGTTAAGTTGAAGCGGAGCATCAGCTCTCTCAATTAGAAACTACCCGACAACGAATGATGCAGCATCTAAGACGAAAAATTCTCCTTGAGCTTTACAAGCTCGCCGATTTAGTGATTATGGTTTGTGTGCTGGCTTTTTGCATGATTTTCTTTTCCGAGCTGCCGAAGGAGGAAATACAAAGCCTGTTTGCATTTTTCTCAGTCAAAATAAAATTAGTCAATGTCATTTTATTGGGGATGATTGTCGCCGTGTGGCGAGGAATTTTTTCGACTTTCGGGCTTTATCGATCTCGGTTCACATTTAAGGTTGGCGATGAATTTTTAAATATTTGGAAGGCTGTCGGAATAGGGACGATGTTGATAGCAACCCTGAGTTTCTTTTTTGACCGGCAGAACATAACAATAAGTATTTTGGTCTCTTTTTGGCTAATTTGTTCATCGGCTATTTTTCTTTCTCGTTTTCTGATACGGAAATTTCTTTTTCAAGTCCGAAAACACGGCAGAAATTTACGACATATAATCGTCATCGGCAGCGGCAAACGAGGCCAGGCTCTTGCTGCCTTTTTGACCAAGCGAGAAGAATTGGGCTATAAATTACTTGGTTTTGTCGACGACAAGGTTGAAGCAAATGGCGTAACTCAAGCGCACGCTCTTTTGTGTAAACTCGATGAGTTGCCAGAGTTCCTGGGGAAAACGGTTGTGGATGAAGTTTTCATTACGTTACCAATGAAGTCGTATTATAATAAGATTTCAGAAGTGATGGAGGCTTGTGAGCAGCAGGGGATTCCGGTACACATGCCACTGAATTTTTTCAGCACAGGGATTTCCAAAACCAAACCGGTATTGCTGGAAGGTATGCCATTTGTTGTTCGCTATACGGGTCGGGATCTTGACTTAAAAGCCATGTTTTTAAAAAGAACAATAGATATTATTTTTTCAAGTATCTTAATCGTTTTGTTTCTTCCTGTATTTTCAGTGATTGCATTGATAATCAAATTAACTTCCAGCGGTCCGGTTTTATTTTTGCAGAAAAGAGTCGGATACAACAAGCGGGTGTTCAGGTTATTGAAATTCAGGACTATGGTTAAAGACGCCGAAGTGCTTCAGGCTGAATATGAGCATTTGAATGAAGTGGATGGCCCAATTTTTAAAATAAAAGACGACCCGAGAACTACCAAAGTCGGTAAGTTTTTGAGAAAGACCAGCTTGGATGAGCTGCCCCAGCTTTTCAATGTTTTGATGGGCGATATGAGTTTGGTTGGTCCCAGACCGCTGCCCATTAGAGACGTCAATCTCTTCGAGGCACATTGGCACAAAAGACGCTTTAGCGTTCGGCCCGGAATGACAGGGTTATGGCAGATAAATGGCCGCAATAAAGCCGAGTTCGACAAGCTTATCAAGTATGACTTAGAATACATAGATAATTGGTCGCCCTGGCTAGATATGAATATCATGCTTAAAACTGTTCCAGCCGTTATGGAGGGCGACGGTGCAATGTAGAGAGTTGCATCAGGTATAATCACGATATAATTTCAGGGCTTTTGGATAAATACATAAAAGCACATAACTTAAATAGATGTCGATAACTGAAATGACGGACTTTTGTAGCAAAATCTAAATGATGGAATAGTACTTTAACTCTTAACTAAAATACAAATAATAAAAATGAACAACTTTAGAAAACGACAACCTGTGGAGGAAGAAATGAAAATACTCTGTTTAGGAGCTGCCGGCTTTATCGGTTCACACCTTACCAAAAGAATGTTAGATGAGGGGCATACGATCGTCGCTGTCGACATCTATGACGATAAGATTACGGAATTCAAAGATCATGAGCGTTTGACTTTTATTCAACAAGATATTCGACGGCCAGACTGGGATCTGGAACGTCTGGTTCAGGACTCAGATTTGGTGATCGATTTGATTGCTTATGCAAATCCGGGGCTTTATATCAAGCTACCGATGGAGGTGTTTCGTCTCAACTTTACTGAGAATTTGAAAATCGCAGATGCCTGTGTTAAATATAAAAGGCGTCTGATTCAGTTTTCAACATGTGAAGTTTATGGAAGAACGCTGGTTACTTGTGCCAATGGCGGACTCAAGGACCCGGAGAATCCCAGTTACGCTACTTTTTCAGAGGACACCAGCGAATTTATACTTGGACCCGTGGAGAAACATCGTTGGATTTATGCCTGTGCTAAACAGCTTCTCGAACGCGTTCTTCATGCCCAGGGACTAGAAAAGGAATTTAACTATACAATTATTCGACCGTTTAATTTTATCGGACCTAAGATTGATTACTTGTTGGATGAAACAGACGGTATCCCTCGGGTCTTTTCATTTTTTATGGACGCTCTCATTAATGGCACGCAGATGAAATTAGTGGATGGCGGCCAGCAGCGCCGGTGCTACACTTACATTGATGATGCCATTGAATGCATTTATCGGGTGGTCGAGAACCCGAACGGAGCTTGTGATAAACAAATATTTAATATCGGTTCTCCTGACAATGAGGTCTCCATTCGCCAATTAGCAGAGAAGATGCGTGATATCTATGCCGAAAAGTTCGCCGACCCGAGTGTTCCTCTCCCTGAAATTGTTGAAGTCTCCGCCGACGAATTTTATGGCAAAGGGTACGAGGACTCTGATCGAAGAATACCCGACATCAGAAAGGCACAGAAACTGTTAGGATGGCAGCCCAAATGGGGCCTTCGTGACATGTTGATAGATAGCATGAAGTATTATGTTACCGAATATATGGAAGTCAAGAAAAAAAGAATAGACGGGGAATTTATGCATGATATTGTTCGGCATGCCAACGCAGCCTAGTCCCAAGGATTGTTTAATATGAAGAAGAATGTTTTTGTGGTTATGCCTGCTTATAATGCGGGCATAACAATCGAGCGGGTTTTTGCTCGAATTCCGGAAGATGTGAAGAAGAGGATAGACTGCTACGTCGTTGTGAATGATGGCAGCACCGATGATACTGAAGAAGCCCTGGAGAGACTACGAGGTGAATATTCTAATTTGGTCACTTTAAACCACGAAACCAACCGCGGTTACGGAGCCGCTGAGAAAACTCTGCTCAATTATGCAGTTGAACATGGAGCAGAAGTGACCATTTTGTTACATTCGGATGGCCAATATTCTCCAGAAAAAATTCCTGAACTCCTTGAACCTTTTGACTCCGATGAGGCGGAAATCGTTCAAGGGTCAAGAATGGTAGCAGCAGGAGCTCTGCAAGGCGGGATGCCTTTCTATAAATTTATATCTAATAAATGTCTTACAGCCATTGAAAACTGGGCCTTCGGTATGCAAATGGCTGAATATCACAGCGGATATATGGTTTATTCACGAAAAGCTCTCCTTGAGATTCCCTTCAATCAACTCTCTGGTTCTTTTGATTTTGATTTAGAAATGATAATCATGGCTAAAATAAAGGGGTTTCGTATTCTGGAAATTCCAATCCCAACCATTTATGCTGATGAGGTTTCGCATCTCAACCCGATAAAATATGGCCTCGATGTTCTCTCTATCGTTCTTGCTTATAAACGCGGCAAATATCATTCACTTATTAAATAGTCAGACAAACATTAGTTCATTGGTGGAAGCGGCCAATTATAACTTCCCAATATGAGTTGAGGGTTAAGTATGATCAAATCGATTAAGAGATTCAAATAAATGGTTTTTAGGCTTAGAGACTTTATTTTCTATCCGGCAGCCATAAATCGTTGTCGCACCTTTTTGGATAAAAGCCAGTATTGGTCGCAGGAAAAGCGGCGTGACTGGACCCGGGAACAATTGGACAGGGTTCTCTGGCATGCCGTACGGAATGTTCCATATTACAAGCGGACACTTGGGCCTTATGAGCCGCGCTTTAAAGAGATGCTAGATAGGCTTGACTTGAGTGAACTTCCGCTAATCACCAAAGACCTGATTCGGAAACACTACCAAGAGTTGCAGGCTAATAATCCAGGCCATTCCAGATCAAGAGAAAGTCATACGAGTGGCTCGAGTGGAACTCCGATGCAGTTCCTTTTGGATAGGTCGTCAGACACAAACCATTTTGCCGCAATATGGAGAGTATTGAATTGGACAGGGTATAAGTTTGGCAACCGTTTTGCGTGCATTAACACAACAATGGAAACCGAAACTGAACAACTGTTTGTTTATGACTTTAAGCAGAATTGCTTGAATTTTCCTTTTGTAAATCTGAAAAAAGACAATATAAAAAAATGTGTCACGAGATTGAAAAAATTCAATCCGGTGGTCATTAAATCCTATCCGTCCGCACTTGCTTTATTTTCTCATTGGTTGAGAGACGTCGGAATCCGGGACTACCGTCCAAAAGCTGTGCTTACTTGTGCCGAAACGTTACTTGACCACCAGAAAAAAATAATCAGTGAAGTGTTGGAATGTCCAATATTCGATTTTTACAATCAAAATGAAAGAGCTTGTTTGTTTAGCACCTGCGGGGAAGGCAGGTATCACATTCATGAGGAATACTCGTTCGTGGAGTTACTGAATTCAGAAAGTCTGCCGGCTGCCCCAGGTGAATCTGCTGAGATAATAACAACCGGCTTCCATAATTTCGTTATGCCATTGATTAGATATCAGACGAATGACCTCGCTGTTATAGATGAAGGTAATCCTTGTGAATGCGGAAGAACCTATAAAACCGTAGAGCGGGTAATTGGGCGTATTGAGGATATGATTGTGACCCCTCGAGGTCGCCATGTAAGCCGCATGGACATTCCATTTAAGTATTCACCCGGTATACAAGAGGGGCAAATTATTCAGAAACAAGTTGACAAAATAAAGGTGAACGTATTAAAGGCCGATTCCTATAAACAGAAAGATTTAGATAATTTGCTACATCACATGCATCTTCGCTTAGGTGAGGATATGAAAATTGAATACGACTTTGTCGACTCGATACCTTTGGGTGAGAATGGTAAGAAAAAATTTATTGTCTCAAAACTCAATCTTGAGAGGCCATCCAATGCTTGAAATTTTATGCAGATGCTTCCCAAATCGATTCTAGGGACTACGTAATAGAACAAACCGTCTTGGAGAAGTTAAGTTTATGTGCGGAATAGTTGGAGCAGTTTTGAAAGATGGCACCGATGAGGCGTTAGTTTCTGAAATGGTGGACCTAATAAGCCACCGCGGACCAGATGAACAAGTGGTTGTTTCAGATAGTCAGGTTACACTGGGTTTTGCACGGCTCAGCATCATCGATCCTCAAGAAGGCCACCAGCCAATAACTAACGAAGATCAATCTATTCAGACAATTTGTAATGGTGAGATCTATAATCACCAGGCCGAGCGAGTTGCTTTGGCTAAACAAGGCCATCGATTTAATTCCAATTCGGATGCCGAGATTATACCTCACATGTATGAAGAGCTTGATGAGGCGTTCGTTGGGCGCCTTCACGGGATGTTTGCGCTAGCACTCTTTGATAAAGTTAATAATAAATTGATTCTAGCTCGGGATCCTTTGGGGATCAAGCCTCTATATTATTTGCAGACTGAGCGTGGATTTTATTTTTCGTCTGAATTCAAAGTTTTCTTACTTGTACCGGAGTATACTCCGGATGTCAATCGTTTTGCCCTGGATCAGCTGCTTACTTTCAAACATATACCGGGAGTTGAATGTCTACTTAATGGCGTTCGTGTTCTGCAGCCTGGCCATATATTGATATTTGACCTAACTGAAAACAATTTCAGTATCAAACCGTACTATCAACTTCCAGAGAATCCTCAAAAAAGACACTCGGTTAGCATAGAGACAGCGCAAAAGGAAGTATCAAAGTTATTTGATGAAGCAGTGAGAATTCGATTAATGAGTGACGTTCCTCTGGGTGTGGCGCTTTCAGGCGGGTTGGATTCTTCAGCGGTTGTAGCTTCTGCCGCCAGGCAATTGAATACATCACCTAAAACATTTTTTGTTCACGTTGGCGATACGAAAAGTGAGATAGAGTATGCCCGAATGGTATCAGATTACTACAAAACCGACCATCATGAAATTAGGCTCGAACCCGAAAAACTACCCGATATCGTACCAAAAGTCATGTGGCACATTGAGGAACCAATTTCAGTAGCTGAAATTTCGACATATTATTTGGGAATGGCTGTCAGTGAACATGTCAAAGTTATGTTGTGCGGCGAAGGTGCGGACGAACTCTTTGGCGGCTATGTTCGGTTTCAACCGGTGAATATGGCTTCAATGCTCCCGAATCGAATCCTCAATTGGGGTTATGTGCGTGGACTCAACGGATTTACGCATCGGCAAAGAGCCAAATTATATAGCTCAGAACAAAGAAAGTTTCTCGGATCCAATAGTAATCAATTCCTCGATGCGGCTCTGGAAAAGAAGGGTGAGACGGTACTCAACAAGTTTTTACGCTATGAGTTGACACAGCAACTCCCTAATCACCACCTCATGCGTGTCGATAAGCTAACCATGGCTCATTCTGTGGAAGCACGGGTGCCCTTTCTTGATACAAAACTAGTTGCCTATGTTTCCAGTCTCCCATCCAGCTTTAAAGTCCGGGGATTTCGTGAAAAAGTGCTTTTAAAACTGGCCATGGCTGACCGATTGCCAGGTCCCATAATTGAAAGGCGCAAATACGGATTTAGTAATCCGGTCAAAGCTTTGTTTCAGACCGATTTTTGTGATATTTGTCACACTGAATTTCATGCACAGAAGGAAATTATGCAGCGATTTTTTTCATATGCAGCTATCGAAAAACTGTTTCGTTCTATAGGAAAAGGATTTTTAACGGAACCTGAAATGAAGCTCTTCCATATCTATTTATTCCTGAAATGGTATCAGGTGTTTGTCGACGGGACGCTCAGGAACGAAAAAAACCTGAGTAGACGTCTCGCTTTTGACGTCAAATCTGTTGAGAAAAGTGAATCTGCTATTCAAGAGCTTACAAAATAACATAAACCCTTTTAATGCTTAATCCAAAAGAATTCTTTTCTAAAAATCGTAATACATTTCTGTTCCTAGCAATTTTTGCCATTGGAGCCGGATTGCGGATTTTTAGGTTAGATTACCAGAGCTTTTGGAATGATGAGTTGCTGACGCTTAAGAATATTGGCGTTTCATTTGTTCAACTCATCACACAACCTCGAGACCCAAATATTATGCCCCTTTTCTATTTTTTTATCCATCCATTGAAGGGGCTTGAAAATCAGGAGTTTTGGTTAAGGCTTGTTCCAATGGTTTTTGGATGCATTACAATTATATTAGTTTTTTTTGTGGGCAGAAATTTACTTGGAAAACGCGTGGGTCTATTCGGAGCTTTTTTGATCGCAATATCCCCATTCCATATATGGTACAGCCAGGAGGCAAGACCTTATGCTTTGCTAATCATGATTTCACTACTGTCAGTCCTTTTGCTGCAACAGCTGATGAAAAATGATTCTCGCCTTTTGCCGAAGATAGTGTTTGTTTTTGTCACAGCTGCTCTTTTCTATTCACATCCTGTTGGAATCGCTGTTATTGGGTTCGAAGCTACCTATTTGTTATTAAATGAGCGCAAAAGATGGAAAGAGTGGTTACTGGTATTCGGGTGTGTCGGCCTGCTTCTTTTTCCGGGCCTGTATCGAATGTTGATAATTTCACCGGATGCCTCTGCCAATACCCATTATGTTTTTAACCCGTTTGCAATTGCTTATACGGGATGGGCCTTTGGCACCGGCTACTCTTTAGGACCAAACATGGTTGAACTCCATATGCCGGGGCGTAGTGATATTTTATTCTCTTATTTGCCGCTTATTGCACCTGTTATGATAATTTATTTTACTTTGTTTGCTTTGGGAATCGTTCAACTTTATAAAAAGGGAAGTGCGGTACTGTGGTTCACCACATTTTGGCTGATTTTTCCCGTTGCGTTTGCAGTTTTAGGTTCAATTTATTCGGTTCATCCTTTTAATGTACGATATGCAATTTTAGCTTTTCCAGCGTTTGTTCTTGTTATCGCATCGGGAATATATGGATTAAATAAAGGATGGCTTCGCTCTCTTGCTTTATTATTCCTTTGTGTTATAAGTTTTTGGTCGTTAAAGGGTTATTTTTTCAATGAAGAATATCACAGGGAAAATAATCGTGCGGCAGGTGAGTTTCTGACCGAGCATGCGAATGAAGGTGATTTGATTCTTGGTACGGCGGCATACACCATAGAAAATTTAAAATATTATTATCATGGAAATCATAATTTAACGTTTGTAGGCTATCCAAGCAGCAGGATTAGTTATACAAATGGTTCAGAGGTACCGGGTGCTCTCTTTGTAAATGAAAAAAGTTTAGAAACTGAATTAATGAGTATTATCGCAGATAAGGAGTCGTTCTGGCTTTTCTTAAGCCGCACTTTTCACAGCGATCCCTACGACAATGTTCGTAGTTTTTGTAAAAAGAATTTTTCTGAGACTCAGCATGGCTTGTGGAGCGGCGCTGAATTAATTCGATTTGAGATAAAAAAACAACCCCCGGGCAGTTTGAATGAAAAATAGTTTTCGTAGAGAAAAAATTCCAAAGGCTCTGAAATTTTGGCTATCCCTGCTCATCGGTGTTTTGTTTTTATATTTGGCTTTTAAAAATGCCGACCTAGGAAAGACTTTTGCCTTGATTCGTGATGCAGCTTTACTGCCGATTTTTATGAGCCTGGCTGTGCGGGGAATGGGATTATGGGTTCGTTCAAAAAGATGGCAGATTCTGTTGAAACCGGTTAAAAACACCTCGTCTCTGAATTTGTTTCGTATTCTATCGGTGGCGGAAATGGGAAATTATTTGTTGCCGGCTCGAATCGGTGAGGTTATTCGTGTCGTGATGGTGGCGAAAAGAGAGACCATAAGCAAGGCCTCAGCTCTCGCCAGCGTTTTTGTTGATAGATTTCTTGATCTATTGGCGCTTTTGATTCTTCTTGCATCCCTTTCCTTCCTGTTTGATTTCCCCGATTTGATTCAAAAAGGCTGTGTGATTGCAGCAGCTTTTTTGGCTGTTATTACCATGGTTTGCATACTGCTTTTGAGGTTCAAAGAGTTTATTGAAAAAGTTGCGAATAGGCTTTTAGCAAAAGCACCGAAGGTGTTGATTAAATTTGAACAAGGAATGCATCGTTTTCTCGATGGGTTGGTTATTATGCGCCAAACCAGGCAGATGGTTCAAGCAACTTTGATTTCACTTTTCTTATGGCTGAGTTATGGTTTTGCTTTTTATCTTGTCTTAGTGTCATTGAACATTGATTTGCCCTGGTATGCAGCATTTGTGGTTGCGGCAACTATTGGTCTGGCTGAAGCAATTCCTTCAACCGCCGGCTATGTTGGCACATTTGAGTTTTTCGCAGTTGCGGCACTTACTGTGTTCTCAATTGAAAAGAGCACTGCTTTGGCTTCTGCATTAATCGCTCATGCTCTGCAATACATTACTGTGATATCGATGGGTTTGATTTCCTATTTCTGGCTGAACCTGCAGTTCTCAGATTTGAAGTCACTAAGCCAACCACTTTCATTAGCGGAAAATAAATAAAATCAAAACGAATAAATTTTGTGAGGTGTAAATTATGATTCTAGTGTCAGGTGGAGCCGGGGTTATGGGCTCCCAGGTAGTCAAAGAACTGGTTAAACGTGGGAATAAGGTTCGGGTTTTAACAATTCATAATGATCCGTTTGTCTCCCGGCTAGATGGAGTTGATTGTGAAATTGTCTACGGTGACGTCAGCGATGCTGACTCAATGAAGGGTATTTTTGATGGTGTGAAAACCATCTATCATATGGCAGCTATCATTATAACGCACGATCACAGTCTTTTTGAAAAAATCAACACGCAGGGTACACGAAATATGGTTGAAGGTGGTATTGCCGCCGGCGCCGAGCATTTCATTTTGGTTTCTTCAGCATCGGTTACCTACGAACATACGACGCCATATTCAATTTCAAAAAAGGAATGCGAACGCATTGTCACAGAGCAAGATAAAATGCAGTATACAATTATCAGGCCTACTTTGGCTTATAATGAGAACGGCGGGCAAGAATATATGATGTTCCTGGATTATCTAAAGAAGTACCCGATCGTGCCTTTTATCGGCAAGGGCGAGGCGTTAAAAAGTCCTGTGCATGTCGATGATTTGATGAAGGGATTTTTAGCGATACCTGGAAATAAGAAAGCTTATGGAAAAATTTACAATTTTAGCGGCGGTGACACTCTACCAATTTGGGACATGGCCCATTTGATGCTTGAGCATGTTAAAATTAAAAAACCTTTTCTCCGGATTCCAATACCAATTTGTATTTGGTTGGCGAAAGTTATGGGTGTGTTTATGAAAAGACCCCCGCTTACCTGGAATAGCATTGCGGGGATTGTTCAAAACGCCAATTTGGATCATTCACCTGCCACCAGAGACTTAGGTTATAAACCAATCGGCTTTAAGGAAGGTTTGCAGAAATGCTTTCCAATTTAGGTCTAGTCGGTTTGTCTGTTATTAGCGTCAATACCGTATGAAAGTAGTCAGGATGAATTACACAGGATTTCCAGAGGGGTTTTGAGAAGCAAGCCAAAGAAACTTTTAATAATACTATTTTCTTTTATTGTTTTATTGTTGGCCCTGGAAGTTGCGGTTAGAATCTGGGCGCCACAAGAAATAATGTCGGATGTAATGGTGCTTGGCAAGGATCTTTGCCATCAACTAAAAAAGAATACTAAGTTTGTACAACGGTCAAAAGAATTCTATGTTGAAAGCCGGATTAGTTCTCAAGGTTTAAGAGATGTTGAGTATTTCCCTAAGAATGGTACCGATATATACCGGGTATTGGTATTAGGTGATTCACATACATTTGGCTGGGGAGTTGATGACCAAAGCATTTTTCCAAAAGTTTTGCAGCGTAGATTAAACGCCCATGGTACAAAAATAAAATATGAAGTCATTAACACCGGAACCATGGGTTATGGAACAGGTCATGAATACCAATTTCTAAAAAATGTTGGTTTGGGGTTCAAGCCGGATTTGGTTTTAATTGCCATGGATTGGCTTCATGATATTGAAAATAATAACAATTATTATACTATTCAGGATTTGCGACTAATAAGAAATTCAAAACGTTGTTGGTTTAGCAATTCACGGACTATTGTTCAATATATTCCTGGCTCCTTTTTTCTACGTGAAAATTCTCAGTTATTTAAGTTCGCTGGGATAAAGATATTATCAAAACTAAATTTGATTAAAAGTTGGTTTCGGGAGTCTGAAGAGTCTGCGGGTAATTCCAGTTACAACGCCTACGATCTAACGGTCACAAAAGGGATATTCAACCTGCTCAAGGAAGAGATTGACGCTTTGGGTATTAAATTAGCCGTTGTACTTTTGCCCGAAATGAGACCGTATAATAAGGAATTGTTGCGTTCGTTTGAACAGTTTCTTACTATCAAACAGTTTGATTTTGTATCTTTGATTGACAAACTCGACAAGAGCCCTAATTCCTCTGACTTTACTTTTGCACGAAGTCCACATTTTAATTCAAAAGGGCATCGGTTTTTGGCTGAGCAGATGGAGAAATTCTTAAAAAGTAAGGATTTGGTAGCCCATGGTTTCACGCAAAAAAGACAATAAGAAGCCGCAAATCAAAAAGAGGCTTTTTGAAGTGTTGGGTGTTATTGGTATCACAGCAATTATGATTCTGCTCATGGAAGGTATCCTCTCACTGTTTTTTCCTCAGAACTTAAGAGGAGAAAAAGTGATCGGTGATTCTTTTTTTAATAGGGATAAAGTACTGGGAGCCAGTTATACTCCGGGCTCAAGATGGCGTTTTAGCCATCCGGAATACAAGGTCGAATACACGATTAATAAAGATGGTTTTCGTGACAGAAAAAAACACCCGGTGCCCAAGCCTGAAGCAACCTTGCGGGTGCTCTTGGTTGGTGATTCCTTCACATTCGGACAAGCGGTAGGTTATGACCAGATTTGGCCGGTTTTGGTTGAGCGTCAACTAAAAGAAAAAGGGTATGACCAAATTGACTTGGTCAAGGCCGGAATCCAGGGGTTGGATACGCGATCTGAATTTCTGTTGATTCAACGTCTCCTCAAAAAGTATGATTGTGATGTTGTTGTGGTTGGATTTCTCATTAACGATTTATATACAAATTCCCTTTATGGGATTGACGACCTGGAGGAGATGTCCAATGGCACTAACGACAACGTAAAGGAACAATCAAAAGAATCCTGGACTCGGTCCGTGAAGAAAGTGTTCATGAAGCATGATCAGAAACAAAACTTCCATTTGCTTACTTTTGCAAAGAGGTTGGCGCTATCCAGTGACGAGCTTTATTGCAAATTATATATGGCATCTGCAAATCGAGGTGAATGGTTTAACATGCCGCTGTCCGAAACTTCCAAACAACAAGTTGAAGTCACAGAAATCCTTTTCAATAAAATTGCGGAATATTGTCGGTCTCTTAATAAAAAACTGATCGTATTTTCCATTCCGCAGCAATTTCAGGTACTTTATAACAGTGAATCACAAGATATTGACGTTTCCCGCTATGATAAACATTTCGCTAAATTTGCCGCCGAAAATGGATTTGATTGGGTTGCATCTTTGGGGGCTTTTAAGGAACAACGTTTTGATGAGGATTTGTTTTATCGTCATGATGGTCACCTCAACCGGAAAGGTAATGAAGTGGCGGCTGAGATTTTTATTCAAGAAATTCTCCCCTTAATTCAGTAAGATTTCTATGCTTGAAGCAAAAAGCACGAAAGGCATGTTAACTTCTGAAAACATAAAAGCCGAAACGGCCTACATCTATTGTCTTCCGCTTATCATTCTGCTCACCTATCTTATGATGGGAGCGCATTTCTTTTTTACCGCTGAAGGAGACTATCATGCCGAGGGTGCTTTTAAGCATCAAATTGTCTTGAGTTTTTCTTTTTTGCT
>SMXC01000354.1 GCA_004356825.1 Caldithrix sp. | reverse complement strand
TTAGTTCATCGTTGGGTTTTCTCGAACGATCCTTCCTCTACATTCACCAGCTTTACTTCTTTTTGGGCGTGCTTTTTATCAGAGGTCGTTTCCCGTATCCATTTTTCCAAAGTTTCTTTCAGTTTCTCAGCATTCCCCGGCTTTGCAATGTAATCGTCCATGCCAGCCTCCAGACACTTTTTCCGGTCACCTTGCATGGCATTTGCAGTCATGGCGATTATCGTTATCCGGGATTCGTTATCCGTTGTTCGGGGATCGTTATTTGCCGTGGTGATCTTCATCAGCGAATACTCAATCTTTAAATCGTGCTGTGCGAACAACAGCGTCGAATAGATACCACAAAGAGTATTGACAAATGGATCGAAAACTTATGTATATTAACTCTCCTCAAATAGTTTCAACTTTTTCATCGACCACTCTTATCTCCCGATTTATCGCCCAATGCACCAGCGCTTCTTCTAATTTTTCTTTTTTTATTGGTTTGGCAATATAGTCATCCATACCAGCCGCCAAACACTCTTCCCGGTCTCCCTGCATAGCATTTGCGGTCATGGCTATTATCGGTATTCGGGATTCGTTATTCGTTCTGGGTAATTCGGATTTCGATTTCCGGTTTTTGGTTTCCGAGTAACGATTCCCGCTTCCCGAATAACGCTTTTCCTCTTCCCATTGCCGTATTGCAGCCGTCGCCTCGAAACCATTCATCTCGGGCATCTGACAGTCCATAAACAGGAGGTCGTAGGGGAATGTTTGTACCATTTCAACAGCTTCTCTGCCATTGGCTGCGACGTCTACACGGCAGTTGAGTTTTTGCAGCATTTTCACGGCTACTTTCTGGTTGACGATATTATCTTCTGCAAGGAGAACCCGTAGTGTTTTTGCTTTTTTGTTTGGGTTTTTAGCGAGGCGGGCTTCGGTTACAAAGTGAGAGGTGATGAGTTCAGTTGCATGACCCGGTACTTGTGCCGCCCAGACCGTGGCCAGCGTATCCATTAGAATTGACGGTCGGATAGGTTTGGTTAGAAATGCCGTGAATCCGGCTTTTTGGAATCGCTCTGCCTCTCCTTTTTTGGCGGCGGAGGTGAGCATGACCAGGACTGTCTCCTCCAGGTCAGGGTCAGCTTTGATGGTGAGGGCCAGAGTTTCGCCATCCATTTGTGGCAGTAGATAATTGAGAATAGCAATCTGGTAAGGCTGCCCGGCCGAGACTGCCTTGCGCATTGCAGCGAGCGCCTCTCCTCCAGACGGGTAACAGCCAAAACTAAACCCCCAGTTTTTGAATTGTTCCTGGATAATCTTCCTGTCGGTTTCGTTGTCTTCGACGATGAGAAATTTGATGTCCTTGAGTTCTATGACCGGCGTTGGTACGATAATGCTCTGTTTGTCGAGGGGGAGCGAGACTTCGAAGGCGAATGTCGAGCCTTGTCCGGGTTATCTTCCCGTTCATCAATTCGACGAGCTGTTTTGAGATCGCGAGTCCGAGTCCGGTGCCACCGAATTGTCTGGTGGTGGAAGTGTCTGCCTGGCTGAATTTGTCAAAGATATATTGGAGTTTATTTTTGGGGATGCCGATGCCGGTGTCTTCGATTGAAATTTCCAATTTGACGTCGTTTTCGGTCAGGTCTACTTGTCCGACATTGATCGAGACCTGGCCTTCATTTGTGAATTTGATGGCATTGCCGGCAAGATTGATGATGATCTGCTTGATTCGGCCCGGGTCGCCGATAACCCGGGTTGGCGTATCCGAGGCATAATAGACTTTGAGCTCTACATTTTTTTCTATTGCTTTTTCCGCCAGCAGGGTGGTAACTTCATCGATCGCACTTTTGAGGTTAAAAGGGATCGGTTCGATGGACAACTTTCCGGCTTCTATCTTTGAGAAATCGAGGATATCGTTGATGATGATCAAGAGTGCTTCAGCGGAGCGTTCGATGGTCTCGGCATAATCACGCTGTTCTTCGTCAAGTTCAGTATCAAGCAAAAGTCCGGTCATACCCATGACTCCGTTCATAGGTGTGCGGATTTCGTGACTCATGTTGGCGAGGAATTCGCTTTTGGCGATGTTTGCCGCCTCGGCCTCAACCGCTAATTCCTTGGTATCATGCAGCAACTGATTAAGAAAATTGTTATTTTCGGAAAGTTCTTTCTCGATTTTTTCCCGCTCCGTTATATCTCGCACAACTGCAACTATCCCTTGGGTCTTGTCATTTTCATTCTTGATCAAAGAGACTGTCAGGTATGCGGGAAAACTTGATCCATCTTTACGTATTTGCATCTGTTCTCCATCCCATTTTCCATCTTGAAGAACGGTGGCAATTATTTCGCCTGACGCAGCTTTGTCACGATAAAGGTTCTCTACATGCAGTCCCAGTAATTCCTCCACTTCATATCCGTAGTGACTTGCGGATGCTGCGTTTACATAGCTGAGAACGCCGCTGATGTCCATAATATTTATTCCATCGATGGAATTAGCCACGGCCTGGGAGAGCAGCTTGAAGCCTTCCTGCGTTTTTCTATATTCAAGCGCCATGCTGATAGTGATAGGGAGGATTTTGAGGTAGGCGCGCTCCAGGTCTTTGATTAGATAGTGATAGGCGCCCTCTTTTATAGCTTTTATGGCTATTTTTTCATCGCCGGCGCCGGTGACAAAAATAACTGGCGTTTTCTCCAGCATATTGAAAATATCGAACCCGGTGCCGTCGCCAAGATAATAGTCCGTAATAACAATGTCGAATTTCCCTGTTTTTAATAGACCTCTTGCCTCTGCTATGGAGTTGGCGATCTTATAATCGTAGGGGAGACCGTCTTGTTTGACCATACGTTCAAAGGCCATTTGATCAAACCTGTTATCTTCGACAAACAATACTTTAATTATGTTATTTTCCATTTCCAACTCGCTTTTAGCAACGCTGATTTTCTAGCAGAAGGTTAGCGTCTGATGGGATAGTTAAAAAGAGCCTTACCAAAAATACCTGAGCAGGCCTTTTTTAAAAATGTCAACCTGCATCGTGATTCCTCGCACACTAGTTTGCCAAAATTTCAAGGACTGTTCTGCTAGTCAAACGGCATTTCACTCAGAGACCAGTAAGCCTGGATTGTCTTCATAATTTCGACAAACTGAAGATAGTCCACCGGCTTAACCATATAGCCGGCAACGCTGAGATTGAAGCTTTCAAGTCTGTCACCCTCATCTTTCGAGGTGGTGAGGACAATAACCGGGATATTTTTTACGGCGTCATCTTTCTTTACAATGTTTAAAAATTCTATGCCGTTCATCCGGGGCATGTTTAAATCCAACAAAATGATACACGGATTTTCCTTTGTATCGTCGCTTAAATAAGCCAGCGCTTCTTCACCATTTTCAACGTGGGCCAGGGTGTTGGTGACGTTTATCTCTTTGAGCGCACGCGTAACTGTCATGGCGTCGACCCGATCGTCCTCAACCAATAGAATGGGTTTATGATTCTTCATATCTATTCTCTTCCTTTGTGGGGGATAGTAAAATAAAAAGTGCTTCCGGCTCCGACTTCGGACTCGATCCAGATTTGACCCCCACTTGTCTCAACGATTTTCTTAACCACCGACAAACCGACCCCGGTGCTTTCCACTTCATCGCGTGGATTCAAAGTCTGAAAGATCTGAAAGACTTTTGCATGATACTTTTCATCAATTCCGGGTCCGTTGTCGGCGACATGAAACTTCCAGTAATCTTCTTCGAATTTGCAGCCGACTTTTACGACACCAATATCCTTGTCCATGTATTTGACAGCATTGCCGATCAAATTTTGAAAAACCTGTATTATCCTTGTTTTCTCAAAGGTGATCTCTGGTAATTTATCCACAACCGTAATTGAAATTTCCTCCGGTGGCGCAATTGAATCGACCACTTCGGGTACTAGCTTTGCTGTGTCGACCTTTTGTTTTGCTTCGTTGATTCTGCCTATTCTCGAATATTGTAAGATGCCTTCGATTAAATTATGCATCCTGACCACCCGGCCTTTGAGCAGGCCCATTTGTTCTTTGCCATCTGCGTCAAACTTATCTGCATAATCGCTTGCAATCCAGTCGGCCAGGGAGCCAATGGCGCGCAGCGGCGCTTTTAGATCATGTGATACAATGTAGGCGAAATCGTTCAATTCCTTATTTTTATGAACTAATAACTGTGTTTGTTCAACTAAGGCATGTTGCGTCGTTTTAAGTTGTTTAATGGTGATTTCTTCTTCTCGGTAGGTGCGAACGTAATCCAACAGTAAACCAAGGAAGGGCACAATATAAGCGATAATTTTTAGAAAGTGCGCGATGTTGAAATGGTTGTCAAACAGAGCCACAGATCCGAATGACATGTGGAGCTGGGTGGCAATTTGCGGGATAACGCTAACCAACATGGCATGTGAGAAAAGGCTGGGACGAGCCCTATAAAACCGGGGATAAATGAACAGACCCGCAATGATGAAAACGATCAGGGGAAGGACATCAAAGGGCCTTGTGATGATTGACTCCGGAAACATGGTCTGCGGCAACAACTCGCTGGTCGCGCAATAATTGATAATGCTGTAAGCAGCAAAGCCAAAGCCGACACTGACTCCTATGACAAATTTTGTACTGCCTGAACTCCTCTCATTTCTATTCATCAGAAGGAGACCTACCCCGGCTATCATGATGAGCGCATTGAAAAGGCGGCAGATAGCCCAGGTGAAAGGAATCAAGTTGCGGTTGTCGGCCACGGCCTCGATCAATCGATCTGCAGCCAGGGTATGAAACGCGTCCATACAGCCCGCGAAAAAAAGAGCCATACCGATGATGGGGGTGGTTAGATCTTTTTTAATACCGAAATGCACAAAAGCGAGGATGACAGTGAAAAGAGCGGTGCAGAACGCGCTCCATTCAAGGAGTGTATGGGAAAATGCCCCGGACAGTTTATAAAACATCCCGTCGATTTCCGACACATTTTCAATCGGCGCAGACAGGTTTTTTGAGGTGCTAAAATCTACGCCAAATACATTTAGCAGATACGGTAATATACAGATTACAATGAGTGCAATTACCCATTTCTTTGGGATTTTGGTGATATTTAACGTTGGAGACTGTGCCAAACTCATCATTTGTCTCCTATCGGTTCGATAGTATGTATCATAACACTCATAATTATCGACATGTTATGCCTGTTTCATAAATTCATCTTTAGTGAAATATTTGAAACAAGAGGAGGGAAATTCAAGAAGCAGGCAAAGCAACCAGCATCCAGCATCCGGCATCCAGCATCCAGTTTAACGCGTCTCTTTAATTTCAATCGCCAGGATCGAAATATCGTCGATAAACTTTTCGTTACCGCTGAATGCCTCAACACCACTGATGATTGAATCGAGATTATTTTTTAAGTTTTCGCGGCTGTGCTGATGGGCCAATTTCTGGAGACGATCTGCCCCAAATTGCTCATCGTTTCTCATGGTTTCAGTGATGCCGTCGGAATATAAGTAAAGACGATCACCCGGCTTCAATTGAAGAGTTTTTTCTTCATAGGCCTGCTCTTCGAGAAAGCCGATTGGCAGGCCGGTTGAGCTTTGCGGGGAGGAGCATTTGCCCTGCGAAAGCAAGAAGGGATTGGGATGACCGGCATTTACAAAACGGAACTCATAAGTTTCGGTATTGAGAATACCGTAGATTAAAGTGAAATACTGCCCGGTTTCCGGATCCAGTTGAAAGCGAGTATTTAAATTGTCGGCCACTTTTGCCGGTGAAACAATTTTATGCTGGCCCGCGCCGTTTCCATTAACTCTTAACATGGAGGATTGGCCTGCGATGGGTGACAAAATTCGGCTCAAAGTCACCGATAACAAAGCCGCTGAAACCCCGTGACCGCTTACGTCCAGAAGATATAGCGCCAGATGTTTGTCATCGAGCCAGAAAGCGTTTAAAATGTCGCCAGCAAGTTCATCACATGGTTTATATAACCACGAGACTTCAGCACCCTCTATTTCCGGCGGCGTTTTGGGCAGCAGGGTTTGCTGGATTTTCGCCGCGGCCTCCAGGTCATTGCTCATGCGGGCATTTGCCGCGGATATGACAAGGTTTGCAGATCCGAGCTGTTGATTTTTTTCCGCTAATTTTTGCTCTAAATTGATGATTCGTTCACCCGTGCGCAGACGGGCGCGCAATTCGTTCTGGTCAAACGGTTTGCTGAGATAATCATCGGCTCCTGATTCGATGCCGGCGATGATGTCCTGTTTTCCAGATCTTGCCGTTAAAAGGAATGTATAAATGTAGTCCGACCTTTGATTCGCCCGGATCCTGCGAATGAGCTCGATGCCGTCAATTTCCGGCATTTCCCAATCAAGTATCGCAATAGGTGGCCTGTCTTCAGTCTGGAGTATTTTCCAGGCCTCGGCGCCATCCCGGGTCGAGACAACTTCATATCCCCAC